>CALBPF010000176.1 GCA_937899105.1 uncultured Flammeovirgaceae bacterium
GGAGTTTATTTATCTATTAACTACGAGTTGAAGTAAGTTATTGATACTGTGTAAAACAATAAGAAATTATGTTTGCACCCATTTTAAGCGCCTGCTGCCGTTTACTTTCCGGATCATTGTGGATATTTTGATCTTCCCAACCATTGCCAAGATCTGATTCATAGCTGTAAAATGCCACTAATCTCCCATCATATATCAGCCCAAAACCCTGGGAAGGTTTCCCGTCGTGCTCATGTACCTTGGGGAGCCCATAGAGAAAGGGGAATTTTTGATTATATATGGGATGCTCGAAAGGGAGTTCTACAAACTCTAACTCTGGAAAAACCTTTTTCATCTCCAGTCTTATGAATTGATCCAGCCCATAGTTATCATCTATGTGAAGGAATCCTCCCGCTACTAAATATTTCCGCAGGTTTTCGGCATCACTGTTTGAAAATACTACATTGCCATGACCGGTCATATAAATATAAGGGTAGAGGTAAATGTCCGGGCTACCAACATCTACCACCGCATCTTCTTCCTCTAAATTCATACCCAGCTGCAGGTTGCAGAATTCGATCAAATTTGGAAGCGCCGTTTTATTAGAATACCAATCGCCGCCGCCGTCATATTTGAGTTTGGCTATTTGAACTTTTGCCTGACCAAAAGATGCTAATGAAATAATTATGAGTAAAAATAGAACGATATACTTCATATGAAACAGTACGCTTTTGATCTGATAAAGATGTTTTAAAGTTCTTTTTGAATTTTTTTTCAACGCCGTTAAACCTTTTGATCGTCTCTTCATCTAAACAGCAACAAACAAACGAAGAAACAATGAAAGTGATTGCAAATTTAAAATTAGAAGTAATGAAAAAGTTAGGATTTGTTTTGTTGGCGGGCATAGTGGCGTTGTCAGCGTGTACAGATGAGGCTGAGGAAACGGGTATTGACGAAAGCCTTACTGATACAGCTTTGACTGATGCCGAGGTGGATGCAGTTTATGAAGATATTGATGATTTATCTTCTTTGAGTCTTGAATCTACAGGTAATGTGTTAGGAGGGAAAGTAGCTGACGAGGAGCCTGCAGATGATAGATTTTGTGAAGGTATTATAACCTTTGAAGGTGATAAAAGCGGAGGTACTATTACTATTGATTTTGGTGACGGATGTGAGGATGATTTTGGAAATATAAGAAAGGGTAAAATAATTATAGCGTATACCGGACCTCGTTTCGAACCCGGATCTACAGTAATTACCACTTTAGTTGATTACTCTATCAATGATATAGCAATTGAAGGGACCAGGACTTTAGAAAATATTTCAACAAGTTCAGTGGACTACCCCACATTCAATATTACTCTGGTAGGTGGAAAGGTGACATGGCCTGATGAGACCTTTGCTACAAGAGATTCAGATCGCGTGAGAGTTTGGAAGAGAGAAAGAAATCCTCGGGAAGACGCACATCTTATTACTGGTGAGGCTAATGGTGTAACACGCAGAGGTGTAGCATATGAAATGCAAATTTTAGATACGCTGGTATATAAAAGGGCTTGCAGAATTAGCAGAAGAGCTAGGATACCGGTTCAAGGAGTTAAGCAAATTGAAACTGAAGAAAAAATCATTACAATCGACTTTGGTGATGGTGAGTGCAACAGAAGATTTGAGGTGATCTGTGAAGGAAAAACAGAGGATGTAACGGTTGATTAAGCAGTTCCTTAATTATTCCTCTGTGGACCCCGGTTGTTTTGACCGGGGTTTTTTCATTTATAATAATTCCTGATCACATCCATTGCAGGTTTGTTCTGAGGGGTGAATTCTTTCAAGAGTCGTTCTTTCCTTCTTGGCGTTTGAAGATGCCATTTCCACAAGAAACCACCCTTAAACCAGGGTTGGCGCCACACGGCCTCGAACATACCGGTATATGCATTGATTTGAGCGTCATAGTTTACATTCAACGTATCACGGTTATATTTCCAATGTCCATCTGCTGCGTAATCTATGCTTCTATATCCATATTCCGTAAACAATACGTGCTTATCAAATTTTTGTGATACATCTTTAATATTACTATTAATACTTTGCCAGCCGGCAAAAACGGAAACTTTTGAGGGTGTTTGATCAGTACATACAGGAAAATAAGCATCTATACCAATAAAGTCAAGATCGTCCCAAAATGTGACATTTTCATAATTATCCCAATTCGAGGCATAGGTAATCTTGCCTTTGTAAATAGACCTAACCTGCCTTATTAGCCTTCGCCAATATTCAGGTCGTTTTACTACAGTCTTTCTAAACTCGGTTCCAATACAAAAAAGCGCTACGTCCATAGAGTCTGCTATTTTAGCGAACGTCAAAATATATTCTCGATAACTATCTTCCCAAGTATTCCAATGAGCTTCTGAAGTAGGTTCAAAGTCCCCGGCCCATCCTTGCCCTATTACCCAAATATGTGGCTTTAGCATTACTTTATAGCCAAGTTCATGGGCAATCTGGATCGTTTTTGACGCCCCTACAACGCCCTCTCCCCACCACTGTTTGTCATAATTATATGTTACAATACTTTCCTGTGGCCTCAAGAAGCCATAAGGTATTACTGAAAGCCAATTAGCATTGGTAGATGCTAGTGGAATAAATTCAGTTTGTCCTATTGGTTTCGGAGGGGCAACGAGGTTGATACCCGATATTTTGAAGTCTTCTTCACTTATACTTAAATTACTCCATGAGATAAGAGCTAGAGTCGTAACTAATAATAAAAATAAAATTACTCGTCGAGTCATATTTTAAATTTACTTTTTCTTTTCTAAATGACCTTTTCCAGGGAAATAAGCTACTAACACTGGTAGTAAAGTCAGGTCAATGAGCACGGCGAGCATCAACGTCAGGCTAATTAACAAACCTGTATAAAAAGTGCCACCAAAGGATGAAAGTAACAATGTCAAAAAACCTCCGGATAGAATTATGCTGGTTACTACTATTGCTTTTCCTGTGCTCAAGTAGGTTCTTTTCAATGCATAAAGCAGTGATTTGCCTTTATCTAACTCCAATTTAAGCTTGCTTGTAAAGTGGATAGTATCATCTACGGCAATGCCAAATGCTATCGTAAATACAATAGAAGTGGAAAGTTTAAGTGTAATTCCAAATATTCCCATAATTCCTGCCACGGCCAATAATGGTATTACGTTGGGAATTAAAGTGATTATTACCATACGAAACGAACGAAATAGAAGGCCGGCAATAATTGCTACTATGCCAAAAGCAATTCCCAACCCTTGAAACATGTTTTTTGCCACCTATTCGTGGTATTTATCAATAAGATTCGACGTACCGGTTATCTTAAAAGTTGTGACAGAGGTGTCAGTTGAAGTTTTTATATACTGTTGAAGCGCACTTGTACGTTGCAATGAAATAGCGCTTCCAATATCCTTCACCCTGGCTGAAATCCTACCCAACGACTGATCTGCTGCTACAATTTTCTGGAGTTCTCCTCTGTTAAGAAGTCGACTTAAATTCTTTTTGAACTGTCGCTTTTCATAATTTGATTTTGGAAGTTTGAATTTGTCAGTCCTGCCTCCATTAATCGATTGGTTAATGGTTTTAGCTATAGTATGTGGGCCAACAATATTTCCTGATTCAAATGTATCGGCCAGATAGGTAGAAACCAGGTCGATCTGCTTTAGAATTGGGTCATCGAATATTTTATGTTCACCATTTACCGTTATCGTTAATTCAAAAGGCCGCGATCCGCCAAACTGTTCATCAAAAAAAGTGAAATCCTGCTTTAGAGGATCGTCTGAAGGCAAATCTTCTATTAAGTAAGTATTAATATAAATTTGGGATATTCCATACAGTGCAATGACAAGGATTACGGCATTTACAGTAATTACTTTTTTGCCATTTTTCAATACATAAAGAAACGATTTACTCAAAAACCCAAACCATTTGGATCTATGGACCAGCTTTTCTGAAACTTTAGGTCTGGGCAACAACAGCAGCGAAGCGGGCAACAGCGTAAATGCGACTATGAACGCAATAACTACTCCTGCGGCCGTGTAAATCCCAAACCCTTGGATCGGTTTAATACTGGCAGTAAGGAGTGTAAGGAATCCTATTGCGGTTGTTAGTGAGGTCAAAAACGTAGCCAGACCAACCTCCTTGAAAGTCACTCTTATGGATGCCACCTTACTGTAGCCTAATCTCAATTGCTCGATGTACTTGGTCATAATATGGACCACATCAGACATGGCTACAACAAACATTATAGTAGGTAAAAGAACCATAATGAAATCGAGACTTTTACCCATAGCTCCAACAAAACCCATAACCCAGATGACTGAAACGAGCACCACAGCCAAGGGTATGATAACTCCCCACCAATTACGATAGGCAAAAGCCAAAAAGAATATAATAAGAGCCATAGAAGCGCTGACGAACAAGACTAATTCATCCTGTAGCTTAGTTATAAATACCTGTTGAGCATGGGTTTTACCAGCCACATGATATTCTATAAAAGAACAGCTTTTTATTAATGAGACCACTGAATCTGAAATGCGGTCAGAATCTTCTTTAGAATAGATTTCCTTATGTTTTAATATAATGGCTACGGACTTACCATCTTCAGATACCAAAGATTCAATTAAAAGTGGAGATTTATAGATGGTGGAGGAATCTTGCTTCAACCTTTCGGGTTGGTCGAGATGAATATAAGGTATTTGATAGATGCCTGCCTGGCTTATTATGGCTCTCTTCGTATTTGTAATGGCCAGTACTGAGGTAATTCCATCCAACTTTTCCAGTTGTTTGACTAGTGTGTCAACTTTAGATAAAAATGCGTGATCGAAAATTCCTTTTTTATGAACTAAACCTATTAACAGATAATTATTATCGTTTTCAAACTGGGATTTAAACTTCTTATAATACTCTAGATCAGGATCTCCAACTGGGAAGAAATCCTCAAAGACATAATCAAACTTTACACGTTGAGTAGAATAGGCAAGTAACAAAGTTATCAAGAATAGGACCGCCAAACTCCACTTGGCAAGGCTTCTATACATTGTCTGCTCTTTGGTTTAACATACCTTCTTCTATATTAGTAGCCCTAAAACTAAGGTGTAAATTCTGTAATAGTAAATTTTAGTTTGTGCCATTTGAATCCCTAACTTTAACACATCTTTTAAACTGAGAAAACGGCAAACGGTTATGAGGCAATACTTGGATTTAATGCAAGACATACTTGATAACGGAACACAAAAAGGTGATAGAACAGGTACAGGTACATTATCTGTCTTCGGCCGGCAAATGAGATTTGATCTAGCTGAGAACTTTCCATTACTTACTACCAAGAAGTTACACCTGCGTTCTATCATACATGAGTTACTTTGGTTTCTGAGCGGAGATACCAACATAAAGTATTTAAAGGATAATGGTGTTCGTATCTGGGACGAATGGGCAGATGAAAATGGTGATTTAGGGCCTGTTTATGGTCATCAATGGAGAAGCTGGCCCACACCAGCTGGCGAAACCGTGGATCAAATAAGTCAGATAATTGATCAATTGAAAACTAATCCAAATTCAAGAAGACATATCGTAAGTGCATGGAATCCAGCTGAAGTAGATAAGATGGCCTTACCACCATGCCACGCGTTGTTTCAGTTTTATGTAGCTGATGGAAGATTGTCCTGTCAGCTTTATCAAAGAAGCGCCGACTACTTTTTAGGAGTACCATTTAACATAGCCTCCTATTCGTTGCTCGTGTACATGTTTGCACAACAGTGCGATCTTGAACCCGGAGAATTTATCTGGACTGGTGGCGATACACATTTATACTCTAACCATATAGAGCAGGCTAAACTTCAACTTACACGTGAGCCACTTCAAGGACCACAATTGATCATAAAAAAGAGGCCAGCTTCAATTTTTGATTATAGGTATGAGGACTTCGAAATAGTTGACTATCAGGCACACCCAAACATAAAAGCGCCTATCGCGATTTGATGTAAGTATTAACATATTGATTATCAGTCAGCTTGCGCTATAATGTCGTCGACTGTGCGCATAAGTTCATGCTGTTTTTCTTCACTTAGTAAGTATTGTCTTTCCATCAAACGAATGGCTAAATCATTCATAATAAAATGATTCTTAATAAAAGACAGCTTTTCTTGGAACGACGTAAGATCCTGATATTTAGAACGTTCCGTAGGAGATTCCATAATCATTTTAACTTTACTAATTAAAATATCAGGGTCGTTAAACATACGATTTTTACTGACTTACTGGCAAGTATATAAATTATATTATATAGGATAAAATATTTCACTAAACTTTATCCGAGAAGTTTTCCACACATTTTCAACAACAGCTGCTATGTAAGATTTTTATCGGAATTTGATATCTCAGATATTCATTAAATATTCAGTAAGGTTAGTTTTCCGGTCTATTCCTAGACGCTTTCTCAGACGATATCTTGATATTTCCACACCTCTTGTTGAAATATTTAATAGGTGAGCTATTTCCTTGGTAGAGAGGTTCATTCTTAAAAGTGCACTTATTTTCATCTCTTGAGGGCTCAAATCAGGATGTTTTTGGTGAAGCAGATGAGAGAAGCCCCCATGAACCTGGTCAAAGTGGAATTCAAAATGCTCCCAATCGTTATCTTGGGAAATATTTCGGTCAATGTTTTTGATGATTTTACCTAACTCCGATTTTACTTCATGGCTTTTACTTTTCCGAATAAGTGAAGATAAGCTAGATTTTACGTGTGAGATAAACTCATTTTTATTTATAAGATTCATGGTGGAGGAAGCCAATTCTTTATTTTTATGATTTATTTCGGATTTCAGCTTCTCGTTTTTCAGGTGTTCAATTTCAGCCTCAGACTTGGCAGTGATTATTCTTAGTTCATTCTTCTTTCGGTCGAGTTCTGCATTGGATTGGTTCTTAATTCTTAGTTTTTCTTTTTGATGCCTCTTATCCAGGATTCTAAACGCAAGGAATAGGATAATAATACCGGACACCCCGTAAGAGATATAGGCCAAACCCGAACGATACCATGGCGCCAGTATGATGAACCGAAAAGTAGCCTCTTCACTTTCCACTTCAGCGTAGTTTTTCCCTTTTACGTAAAAAACGTATTGACCCTCTTTAAGATTTGTGTATTCTTTTTCAGTTTCAAATTGCCAATCACTCCAGTCTTTATCAAAACCTTCTAGTTTGTACCGGTAAGAGTTTTGTTCAAAACCATCCATAAATGGAGCGCTAAAGCCGAACTTAACTGAATTCTGTTCATAGGGTAGTTCTACTGTCAAGTCATCAGGTTGTTCCGAATGTATTGCGCCATTCCAGAAAAAATTTCCCGCAAATAATGTGGAATCGACATTGGTTATAGTCACACTTCTGATTAAAACCCGGTAAGGCTTATTTAAATCTCTGGATTTATTGTGATCATAAAGAATAAAACCTTCTTTAGCTCCAAACAAAACATACGTACCGTTCAATATGCTTATATTCTGTAGATCATCATTCATCATATGCTTGATCTTGTTGAACTGTGCCAGATTGGTTTCATAAACTCCACTTGAATTTTTTGAAAGCATGCCCAATGAGTTTTGACCCATGAAATAAAGGTTTTCAAAGGCGTCTTCGGTAACAACACTTAACGACTCCTTCATGCCCTCAATCTGGTTATAGAAAGGGTGTTTAACAAAACTATCTGTTGATGAATTATATTGGTAAATTGCCTGCTCTGTTGTAAATATTAATTCATTTCGAATTCTGTAAACATTGATCAATATATTACTTGGTAAGCCGTTTTCAACATTATAAAACTTAACCTCATCCACATTCTGCAAGTCATCGGAGAGTTTTAGCCTGAAAACACCTTTATAACCATGGGTTATCCAAATGTCGCCATTATCATCTTCTTCCATTACTCTTGAAGATTCTGTGAAGCCTTTTAAGTTAGAAACGAATTCCCAACTGCCTTCACTTTTTTTGTAAAGATTTAAACCTTGGTAGGCGCCACCGAGCATATAATTTGGATGAGAACGAAGCGGCATAAAGGTCCAACTGCCCAAATCCGTAGAAAGGTTGTGGGCTTCGCCATTTTTGATTTGGAATGCGCCTTTATGGTGCCCCATTAGCAACTCGTTTTCTATCTTTTTTATGTCATAAACTTGTCCGGCAGACCCGGGAATAAGCTCATAATCCCTCTCTTGTTTGTTTAACAAGTCTTTTTTGAAAAGTCCGTTACCTGTAGCCAGGTACAATGTATTATTGCTCAAGCAACCTCCATAGCCCGTACCCGGTAAACCAACATCTTCGTTAATCAGTGTAAATGGTAACTCAAGCTCGACATACGAAAGGCCATTGTTATGTCCTACCCACAGATTATTCTGATTGTCCTGAAATACGCTCAGAACTTTTCTGTCATAAAGTCCATTTGTTTTATTCAAATGAACGATCAGTTTCCCGGTAGGGCTGGTTATAAAAAGTCCATTATTCTCGGTGCCAAATGCATAATTGCCATTTCTTAATCTGATTGCGCAGTAAATATTGTATTGGGTAAAGAAATCCACGGTTTCTAACCACGGGGTTATTTGGTAACCATCATAAATAAATACACCATCATGAACGGTTACGATCAGTAATTTTCCTTCTGATAACGAAATTATTGACGCTACAGTTTTTCTTTTAAAAAACTCACCTCCCCTAATTAGCTTTAGGCTATCGCCTTGAAGTTGATGAAGTCCTTCGTCAAGTTGAAGAGCATAAAGTTTATGATTTGCATAGAAAAATTCCTCCGGCTTTGAACTGTAATTGATTATCTCGAATTTGTTTTGATGATAAATGAAGAGATTATCAAAAGAGCAAAAAAAGACTTGTTCAGGTGTATAAAATACTTTCCAGGTTTCGTCAAAATCTCTAAATTCCGAGGCGAGGCTATCGGCTAATGAAATGTACTCATATGCACCAACCGCATTTGGGTACAGATACCCAAAATCACCTTGACTTGCTACGTAAATAAGTCCATTATCGGCTAGAGCCAGATCCCTTACTTTTGTTCCATTTACTACCTGATACCTGATCCAATTGCTGCCATCATATTCCAGAACACCAAAATTATTGGCAACGTATATTAGACTTCTCTTATCTTGTCTTATTGACCAGTTCTGGATACCGGCTTTATACTCACTTGTAGAATATTGATGGATAAAAGGTAATCCAATATTGATCTCTTGAGCAGACAGAAAACGATTGAATAATTGTATAACCAAAATAAATAGTGTACATAATGTGGGTCTGGTATTTAATCGCATGAGCATCAATTTAACTTATGCTAACTTGAATAAATAAAAGAAGGTATGAGTAATTAATAAGTTTAGCATGAGCATCTAGATATTGCCTTTATTAGCTCCAATTAGCAATTTACAAAATACATGATGTATTTTTGATGTATTAAAATCTTTTTTGTAGATGTATTTATGATGTATTCCAGTATAGGGTTTACAAGTGAATACAACTTAACTTAGATAATTAATTGCAAACGATTGCATTAGTTAATGTTACAAATCGTTTGCGGAAGACTTAAATTAAATTAAAATCCTATGAGAAAAAGTTTACTGTTTTCTTTGTTCCTGATGTTTTCCTACGGGCTGGTGGCCCAAACGGTGATTAAGGGAAAAGTCACCGATGATACCGGCGAAGAGTTGCCCGGTGTGAATGTTGTGGTAAAAGGCACTTCCAATGGTACGGTCACGGATATTTTTGGCGATTATTCATTGGAAGTAAATGACCCTTCGGCAACGTTAGTCTTTAGTTTTGTCGGTTTTGAATCGCAAGAGGTTATCATTGGAAGTCAATCGGTAATCAATGTTGAACTGGTAACTGACGTTGTATCTCTTCAGGAGGTAGTTGTTATCGGTTACGGAACTACTACCGAAAAGGAGCTGACGGCTGCGGTGTCTACCATAAAAAGTGAGGACATTACAAAATTAAATCCGGCAAGGATTGAAAATGTTCTTCAAGGACAGATATCTGGTGTTCAAATTACTTCTGGATCGGGTTCTCCGGGCGGGGGTCAAAACATTCGAATTCGAGGTATCAACAGCAATGGAGATAACAGGCCATTAATCATTGTTGACGGCGTGCGTTACGGTGACGATATTAACACCATAGATCCCAATAATATTGAGTCTATTACAGTACTAAAGGATGCTAGCGCCGCTATTTATGGTGTATTAGGAGCTAATGGAGTGGTGATTGTAACCACGAAATCGGGTAAAAGTGTCTTTAAACCGGAGCTTAGTATTTCAGGCTATTACGGAATTCAGGAAACGGAACGCAAAATTGACCTTCTCAATGCTACAGAATATGCCTTATTAACGAATGAAGCGTTCGCCGCAGGTGGGCAGGCCCCTATTTTTACCGATGTGGCGTCTCTTCGAGAGGGTACGGATTGGCAGGATGAAGTATTCGAGAGCGCTCCCATTCAGAATTATACTTTAAACTATCGAGGTAGTACTGAGAACACTACTTATTCCGCAGGCGCTTCCTACTTTAACCAGGAAGGTATAGTAGGAGGTTCTAAATCCGAGTTTGACCGTGTTAACGTCAATCTGAATGTCGGTCATCAGTTATATGATAAACTGAAGATGAGAACTAACCTCAACTATATTAAAGTGGATAGAAAAACATTACCTGAGAACGTGATTGGCTCGGTTCTATTTAATGCCATAAACATAGCGCCAACAGAGACTGTGTTCGACGCTGACGGTAATTTTACTACTGCCGATAATCTTGGAATAGAAATCATTAACCCAATAGCTCAAATTGCCAATACCTTTAACGATACCGAAACTCAGAGACTGACAGGATTGGTTGGTTTGACCTATGAGGTCATTGAGGGGTTAGAAGTAGAATCCAGCTTGAATTTCAATTATGCTGATGTATTTACCAGGAGTTTTCAACCGGAAATTTCATATGGTGTGGATAAAGTATTTAATGCTGAAGTGAGCAGCGTTAGTCAGTCACAACAGAATTTCATATCCTACAACATAGACAATATTATTAGGTACAACCGAACATTTAATGAGGTACATGATGTGAATTTCACTTTAGGAAATTCTGTTTATAAAACTATCGGCCAATCGCTGTTCGTATCCGGGAGAGAGATCCCTAATAATTCGTTTGAATTTGCCGACGTAAGGTTGGCAACTGACTTCGATGATATCATTCCCGGATCAAGTTCTTTTGACACCCGACAATGGTCATATTTCGGTAGGGTTGAGTATAATTATGAAAGTAAGTACCTTTTTTCAGGGTTAGTAAGACGGGATGCCACTAGTATTTTTGCACCGGAGAATCAAGTTGGCTATTTCTTCTCGCTTTCAGGAGGCTGGGTATTTAGTGACGAATCCTTTTTCCCTTCTCTCGACTTTTTCGATTTTGGTAAACTCAGAGTAAGTTATGGAGAATTAGGTAATGACCGCGTACCCGCCTTCGGATTTATTTCTCAGTTAGATGGTGAAGCAGAAGCGATCTTTGATGGTGAGGAATTAGTTCTTGGCCGGGCTATTGGTCGATTACCCAACCCCGAGTTGCAGTGGGAAACAACTAGGCAATTTGATATCGGATTGGATCTTGATTTCTTTGAAGGTAAGATTGGAATTGTTACCGACTTTTACACTAAAACGACTGAAGATCTCCTGATCCCTGTCGTACCTGCCTCAGGGCTTACAGGTACCTCAGCCCCTGGTGGAAGTGGACCTAGCGTTAACGCTGGGGAAGTGCGAAATAGAGGGTTTGAGTTTTCCATAACATACAATGACGAAATATTAAAGGATCTAAGGCTAAATGTTAATTTTAATTATGCCAGGAATGACAATGAAACTATTAGCGTTAATGATGATGAAGTACCAGTTTTTGCTGGTACGTTTAGTGTTGGTGGGACGGATGATATTTCCAGGTTTCAAAAGGGATTGCCTCTAGGCGCGTACTGGGGCCTGGCTACTGAAGGAGTTTTTCAGACGGCCGAAGAAGTAGCCGCCAGCGCCCAGGCAGGTAATGCACAACCTGGCGACCTGCGCTTTGTTGACCAAAATAATGATGGCCAAATTGATGATGATGATCGAACCTTCATAGGTAGCCCTATACCTGAGAATATTTTCGGGTTTTCTTTAGGGTTGAATTACAAAAATTTTGATTTATCTACGCTTTGGGAGGCTCAAACCGGGCATAGCCTGGTCAGGAATTATGAACGCACACTACCTCGTGTAAACAGAAGGGACGATGCGATAGAACGGTGGACCGGACCAGGAACGAGCAATACTTTCCCACGCCTGACGACTGGGGAGACAACTAATAACCTCTTTTCAGACTTCTTTATTGAAGATGGGGACTACTTACGTATCAGGAATATCCAGCTAGGTTATTCGTTACCCTCAGAGGTAATCGAAAAAATAGGCGCCACTAAACTACGAGTCTATGCCACCGTGAATAACGTTTTTACCTTTACGGATTACCAAGGATATGATCCTTCAGCCAGTAATGGAGGTGGTCTCAATGGGACAAACGATCAAGGGTTTTACCCATTAGCAAGAACCTATATGTTTGGTTTTAATCTGACTTTTTAATTAGGGCAAAATGAAAAATATATATAAATATCTACTATTACTTCCTGCATTACTTTTTGTAACGAGTTGTGAAGACGAGTTTTTGGATGAGCCACCGGAATATTCTATTGATTCCGAGAATTTCTTCAATTCTGAAGACGACTATCAACAAGCGCTTATTGCAGCCTATGATTTACTTGCTGCTGTAGGTTACGTAACAACAATTACTTCTGAAATAGCTTCAGATAACGCAGAGGCAGGTGGTGAAAGTGCAACAGACGTTGTGGCTTGGCAGGAAATCAATAACATGGAACATACTCCGGTTAACGATCAATTGCGTAACATATGGAATTGGAATTACGCCGGAATCAATCGATGTAATTACATATTTGAGTTTCAAGATAAAACCGATTTCGAAGGACGTACTCAGGTTCTTGCCGAAACATCATTCTTACGCGCATATTACTATTTTCAATTAGTGAAATGGTTTGGGGATTTGCCAATGCCATTAGACAAAAGAGTGTTGTTTGGTGAAGCCTCAGGATTTGCTCGTCTACCAAAAGCCGAGGTCTACACACAAATTGAAGAAGATTTAACATTTGCTGCTGCCACTTTAAATCCTATCGCTTCACAACAAGGCCGCGCTACCCGTGGTGCTGCATTGGCATTACTTGGTAAGGTACATCTTTACCAGGACGATTTTGAAGCAGCCGCTACCCAACTGCAGACAGTCATCAATGAGGGGCAATACGACCTATTTGGTGATCTTGAGAATTTGTTTTTAAGTCAAAATGAAAATAGTATTGAATCAGTCTTTGAAATTCAATATTCAAATGTACAGGGTGCAGGTTTTGAATGCCTGCAATGCAGTGAAGGTAATGTGATGGTAGGGTTTAGCGGTATCAGAGGTTACGAGGGTCCGATATACCGGAGTGGATTTAGCTTTAACGTTCCGGTTCAGGAACTTGTAGATGCCTTTGAAACAGGAGATACGAGGTTAGAAGCGGCCATTCTTGATATTGAAGCCTTTGCAGCTGAGCAAACTGAAACGGTCTCATTCGTAGAAGGGTTTGATCACACGGGATACTACACCCAAAAATATTTGCCAAGGCAAGGTGAGGCTTTTCAGGATCCTAATCTTACCAACAGAACCAATATCAGGCAAATCAGATATGCAGACGTACTGCTAATGGCAGCTGAAGCATTAAATCGTGGAAACGGTGACGATGCGCAGGCGCTGGCTTATGTGAATCAGGTGAGGTCTAGAGGGGGCTTGGCTAATATCAATGTTTCAGGAAGTGATTTAACCCAGGCCATCTATCAGGAAAGACGTGTAGAGTTCGCGGGTGAAGGACACCGATTTTTTGATTTAGTGAGAACCGGCAATGCAGCATCAGAAATAGATGGGTTCCAGACCGGTAAACACGAAGTGTTTCCCATACCTCTCATTGAGATCCAATTAGCTGGGAATGTATGGCAACAAAATCCCAATTATTAAGAACTTAAAATGAATATAACGATGAAAAATATTCAGCGAATATTAATCCTTTGCTTATCTGTGACCGTCCTTTTTTGGTCTTGTGCTAATGATGATGATGGTCTGATATTGAGTGAAGATGATCTTGCAACTCCATCAAATGTTACCGCTACGTTTGATATTACCAGTGATAATACGGGAACATTTACCGTGACTCCCGCGGCTCAAGCAGCGTCATCATTTCAGATATTGTTTGGAGACGAGGTAGACGGAGAAGAGGCAACGGTAGTTCTCCCCGGTGAGTCTGCTCAAAATATCTATGATGAAGGTGACTTTGTGTTGACCATAACGGCTGTCGGTTTGACGGGAAAGACAGCATCAATAACAGAGAATGTAGTTATCCGTTTTGATCCTCCCGAGAACCTGGAAGTAACTATAACCACAGATGATCTAAGCGCTTCAGTTATTCCTTCAGCAGATGGGGCGACACTATTTGATATTTTCTTTGGTATTGATGATGATGAGGAACCTCTTACAATTATGCCAGGTGATACTGCTAGTGCTGTCTATCCAGATTTCGGAGAATACGTAATTAAAACAGTTGCCAGAGGAGCAGGGGCAGCTACTATTGAACGTAACGATACCATTCAAATCACAGAAGTCATTTTACCACCCGGAGGTACGGAGCTTTTAGTCAATGGTGATTTTGAAAATGGGAGTGAAGGATGGACTGCCGGTGTAGGTACAGATCCAGCTCCAATTGCAACTGAGAGTGGAAATAGCTTTTATTCTGTTAATATTACAACCCCGGACCCTGGTCAACCTTTCTTGGTGAACCTTACGCAAAAGCTCGAGATCATTGCAGGATCTACATATAGATTGACATTTGATGCCTGGTCAGATGTGGACAGAAGTATTGTAGCAGGAATTGGACTCAGTGGAGGAGACTTTTCCAATAATACTCAAACCGTTAATATAAATGCCGTACGACAAACCTACACGCTTACTTTATTAGCTGATGGATTTGGCGCCTCAGATGCGCGGGTTTTATTCGATAGTAATGGAGAAGCCGGTTTGGTAAACATTGACGATGTGTCTCTTGAATTATTTGATGATGGGTTTTTAGTCAATGGTGATTTTGAGAATGGGAGTGATGGATGGACGGCAGGTGTAGGCACAGATCCAGCCCCGGTCGTAACAGAAGGTGGAAATAGTTTTTAT
>CALBPF010000177.1 GCA_937899105.1 uncultured Flammeovirgaceae bacterium
GTTTTTGGGTGTTTGTATTACATGAAAAAGCAAGAACGCTGATAAACAAAAGGATATTTAGATGGTACATGAATTTTCATTTTTTTGCAATTCAATTTCCTATGAGTACGAATGCACCCCAATAGTATGGAGTTTGGTACTTCTTTTTAATTTCTTGTTGAGTGAAATGAAAGGAAGATCGGATGTCTTTGGTCTCCGTCAGCTTTTTGTAGAAGGTGATCATAAAATCCCGGGTCCCTTCATCGTCTACTTTCCACAAACTGGTTATAGAGCTTTTAGCTCCGGCCGCTCTAAAAGCTCGTTGTAGTCCATATACACCTTCTCCGGCACTGACATTACCAAGCCCCGTTTCACACGCGGAAAGCACAACCAAATCCGTATTCTCCAGGTTTAAGTTTTGAGCTTCATAGGCAGTTAATATACCATCGTTGGTAAATGCTGGTTCGGGAGCCTGGTAGTAGTCTACTACCCCAGACAGTAACAATCCCGAGTTTACTAGTGCGTTAAAGACTTGATAGCCTGCGCTTACTGCACCTTCATTTTCCGACCAGTAACCATGCGTGGCAATATGAAGGATGTCAGGGTTATCTAACTGATAAAACTTATTTTCTGATGCTTCATTTCCCAGAAATGATCTGGGGGAGATGTTGTTTGCTTTAAGGATTTCTTCAATAGCTACTACTTCTTCTTTTGTTCCGGGTAGATCGGCAACATCCGCACCTTTGAAGTTTTGTACAAACGAACGCTGATTGGTGGTCGTCTTTTCACCTGACCGGCCATCTATTTTGTAACTCGGTCTTCCAAAAAGGGTTGAGGTTTTTACACTAATCTTTTCTGTAGACCCCACGTATCGTGTACTGGTAACATTTTGGATGTCGATCTCATCAAGTAGGTAGCTTCCTGTTTCAGGATTTTGAAGCGTTGGTAAGCTAATGAGATGGTAAATACCGTCTGGTGAAAAAAAGACCCTCTTAATACCTTCCAGTTTTTCTCCAATTGGTCTCCAAAAGTCGTTATACGAATGATTGTCTTTAAGTTGGTATCGAATGGCGTTTTTATATTGTGAGATAGCAGCTGATTCTAGCCTCTTGTCAAATTCAGGAAGGTAAACTACTTCCGGCCACTTGCTATCATGCTTTACGATGTAAGCCGCATAATAGATCGAGTCAGAATAATAGATTTGATCCCGCAAGCGAAACCTTACTATCTCAATAGCGGCCTCTCCGGGTTTAAGATTGTTTCGCGTTTTTTTCCAGTCCGGAGTGTTCACCTGGAGTGTGGATTTAAAATCCTTGGCTTCATTCGCTAACTTATTCTCCAAAAGGTCTACTTCTTGTTGGAGTACCTCCAGGCTGTCTTCATTGATGGAATAGGTAGTTTCCGGGATAGATAAGTTTTTATCTCTGGTCTGACTAGTTGGAAGATTTGATACATTCGCATCAAATCCTGTTTTTTAGCAATCCATTGGTTGTAGACGTTTTTGATTTCTTCTGAATTCGAAAGAAGAAATGCTTTCTTTCGTTTTCTTACTCCCTTAAAAGCCATGGACTTGGTCAGCAAAGTATTATCATAAGCTATTTCCGCAGCTTTGGGATAAAGTTGGTCGTCAGCATCCTTGGTGTGCTTTACAAAAGAATGGAAGTTATCATAGCCTTCCTTGATTTTGCTGGTGTAGTAAGCAACAAAAGCTTTTTCACCGAAAGTAAAAATGATATCATTGATCCATTCGATGTTTTCCTTGAAAAGTGTTCTGTAAGTTTGAAAAGATTTCTCTAGGTTTCCATCACGCATTAAAAAGTAAGCATAGCTCGCTAAAGGCAAGGTAGCCTCGGTAAAGTCTCGCTTTTTGGGAAGTTGCCTTAAAACAGCCTCAAATTGTTGATGGTACCTGGCGTCTTTTAAGAAACCATACTGTTGGCCTCTTGAAAAGTTTTCCGTTTCAAAATTTGGAGTGCTTTTGCTCAATGACATGTAATAAGTATCTATTTCCTCTATCGCCGTTTGTCGATCAACTTTTCCTCCTATTCTTGCTTCAAACAGCGCAGACATGGAATAATAGTATGTCGGCATATTGGGATAAGTTTCAAGCAGTTTTGCGTTGGCGGCTTTCCAGGCAGAATCAGCAAGTTGCCAACTTTTAGAGGCTTTTTCCCATTGACCACTCGATTCTTCCCCCCAAGCCCTATTCGACAGCCTGGCTTGGGCATAAGGATCATACCCTAAGTCTACATTTTGTTGCTTTTGATAGAATTCATAGTAGCTATCAGATGCTTTGATATAACTAATATAATCCCCAATGTTCAGGCTGTACAGCATCCGGATCATTTGGCCACTCAACTCATAAGCCAGGCTAGTGTACTGATTGGCACTTTTGAGCAACTCATCATTCTTTACCACCAGTTCTTCTACTTTTTGATAGTCCCCGGATTTGAAAAGAAAACTAGCATAAGTTATCAAGGAGACCACCTCATTTGGATCCTTGCCGAGAAGTTCATAACCTCTTTCAAAAAGCTCAGCCGCTTTTTGGAAATTCCCCGTCGATTCAAAATACTGACCAAGGGATGAAAGATTTGTATAATTCCAGAGCTCCTCGTGGTTATTTAAAAATTTTAATGCAGCCCTCCCAAACGCAATGTCCCGTCTTTTATGGAACTCCAATTGATATTCATATGTCCATTCCAATAAAGGAGTATTGTAACTGGCTGGTTTTTGTACCTGTGAGTCAAATGTCATCAGCGCATTTGCTCTCTTCTCACATCTTCCAGCCATCTCCTCATCTTTAAATGCATTTTCAAAAATACTTTTGAGTATAAAGTAATTGCCCGGTTCCTGTAGGGCCTCATTCGTCTCCAGCATTGCGAACGCCTCCATGGCATAATTTTTTGCTTTGGCGGTATCAGAAATATTGAGGTACACTTCGGTGTATTTATTGGTGAAATCATCGGCAGTAACCTGTGCCTGCAAGGTGGAAACAGTGAAGGAAATGCTTATCAAAAGCGTTAAGCCGATGGATTTCATTACTAAAATTTACAAGTGAAATTAACCAAATGTGTAAAGAATAGTTTATGCTAACTTATAGCCCATTTGACGAATATAGAAGTGTCGCCAAATTCTTTCGCAGGAAATCCCGCCGGTTAGGCAAGAAGGTCAGTATGGACACGAACCTAACCGGCTTCTAAACTAAGTTGCACAATTTCAAAATTGCCTTTTCTATAACCTGTTATTAGCAATTTTTTACCGTCAAGGGACCACGAGGGCAAAGTATCACCGTCTTCATTATAGGTTATTCGCAGTTGATTTGATCCATCAGAATTCATAACATAAATTTCTGGTCTGCGGTCCGGCATGCTGGTGACAAAGGCAATCTTTGAACCGTCCGGGCTCCATGCAGGACAGAAGTTATGGTAAGGCCGGTTTGTCAATCGCTTTACAGAATGTCCGTCAAGGTCAAGAATATAAATTTCATCATCTGCATTATCCGTTTCGTGTCTTGAGAAAAAGACAAGTTCATCTCCGGAAGGAGACCATTTTGGATAAAAGCTGCGATAACCACCGTTCTTATATCTGTAGACAATATCGCCGGAAATATCAATAACCACTATTTCAGCATGGTTATCTGAAAACTTTTCTGACAAGGCTATGGAGGCCCCATCAGGAGAGTAACTGGCAAATACGGGCTGTCCTGAAAGCTTACTCAGATCAATAGCCTTACTTTCTTTACTTGATAAATCAAGCTCGAGAAGCTGAGTGTCATCGTCAAGAATAGACTCGAACAAGACTCTGTCACCATTTGGATGTCAGCTTGGCCGCCTTTGATCGTTTTCTTCGGTAGTAAGTTGGATGATATTTTTGTTATAAAGCTCCATGATAAAAATATCCCAGTTGCCAGAACGATCCGATTCGAATAAGATCCTTTGCCCATCCGGCGAATAACTTGCGTAGAGATCCTGAGAAGCTCGTTGTGTAATCAATTCCTCGTCACGAATTTGTGAAAAGTCTTGACTCATCGGGTTTATTAATAAGAAAGGTATAAGGGCTTTGCAGTAAAACATGTTGAATTTTTAAGATATATAAAGTTCGATCAATTCTTCATTAACTAAATCCCTCACATTGCGGTATCCCGATTAATTATGTGACCTTGTTCATCACCTTTGCTCTTAAATGTCAACTTCATTACATACCTGAAGATAATGCTAACTTAATTCAAGCGTGACCGTATTTTTTGTACCTTGTCGATTCCAAAATAACACTGCTTGCATGTCTGAATTTAAGAAAGTGGTCTGGCACAAAGTAAATGTACCGGTCAAACATGCTTTGATCAATAATGCTGAACTAGGTAAAGTCTTAAAAGATCAGCGCGCTGACCAACAGGATGTATGGCAGACCTCATTAAGCAACCCGAATTTCGCTGCGTTCGCCTCAAGCTGCGGAACGTTGGGAATAAGGGTAGAAGATAGAAGGGATCTTGAAGGCACAATGCAGAAGCTTTTTACTCATGATGGTCCGGTCACCCCGGAGATTATTACAGAAGTGAATTTCATTTAAATGAGTTAGCTATCTCTAAGTTTCAGAAATAATGAAGAATTTCATCCTAATATTATTAATAACAACAACTTCCGCAACCCTTGCGCAGGTGGCCCATTCCGGATCATGGACGGAGAAGTCGTACGAAGTGGAAGGCAAATGGAAGATTATAAAGAAAGGCGAACAGTACATACTTAGGTTCGATGATGACTTTGATACGAAAAAGGCGCCTGACCTGAAAGTATTCCTCTCCAAATTGCCTGCAAATCAGGTAACTGCCAAAAACGCAACGAAAGGTACAACGCTTATTAGTGAGCTAAAGAAATACCACGGTAAACAGGAATTTGTAATACCGAATGGAGTGTCCATTTCTGATTACAAAACACTGCTGATACATTGTGAACAATATGAGGTACTCTGGAGTGTCGCCAGTTTAAAGTAATCTCTATGAAGAATTTGAATCTCATTAGGAATGCCAGGGAAGAATTGCACAGGACGGTTCAGCTTATATCTTATTTCCCCAGGAACTTGATCGACCACGATCCTACCGATGCTTCAGCCAGTCTTATGTGGAATGATGGTATACAAGGGTTTGAGACACAAAGTGTAAATGGCGTTAAAGTTGGGTTGAATCTATTGGAGCAAAGCCTGTTGATCATGAGAGAAGGAAAGATATCCATATCAATCACTACAATTGAAAAATCATTTGATCAAGCTTTTGAAGAATTAAGAGTAGCCCTTGAGATAGAAGGGTTTGATTCCTCGCGTTTAGTAAAGGATTCGCCTTATGAATTGCCAGAAAGAGTAGTGAAGCTTGGCCAGCCTTTCAATACCATAGATGCCAGCGCCCTGGTCGAGTTATACAGTCTTACACAAAACGTGCTTACTGAAATATTTTCCGGTCTGCCGCAAGCAGCTGAGGTTGGCTGCTGGCCGCCCCATTTTGATCTTGCTACTTTGGTAACTATTGTGCCGCATGAGGACCGCAAACAAATGAAGTCAATCGGGTTCGGCTTTTCCCCGGGAGATAACGGATATGACGAACCTTACTTTTATCTTACACCCTGGCCTTATCCGCCAAAGGATCAGTTGTACGAAACAAAACCACCTGCGATCTGGAATACAGAAGGTTGGACGGGGGGTGTACTCAGAGCTTCTGAGATTGATAGCGGTACCAAGGAAGCCACAGTTACCGAGTTTTTCAGAACTGGGTTAGAAAAACTTAAACCAATAGTATGAGTCATTCTAATGTATCAGGACACTAACACTTAGCCGCATGACTGATTTTATTTCCATAGGTGTAGACGCATTTTTTATTTATCTCTTAATAGGCCTAGTGTTTTCTATCTGGTTTGCATTGGCAGGCGCCAAAAAATTAGATGATGGAGTTGCAGGTACTCCATGGCGCTTCAAGTTGATTATTATTCCGGGTGCAATACTATTATGGGTTGTTTTGTTATCTAAAATTATTAGAAAACGATGAATAGAGGCCTTAGAAAAAGACATTTGATGTGGTGGGTGATCACTCTGATTATTGTTCTACCACTGATTATTTATGCCTACTTAAATATTCCTGTGCGATGAGTGTTTCTTATGCAGCTATACTCTGGAATAAACAAAAGAAGGTGTATGATATCGGCGTCCTGATATTTGTTTTAAGCTTTACCGTCCTGTTTTTTGCAGGTCATGCGGTATTGCATCCAAACGCGACATTTGAGACCATTCTGATCAGAAATTTTGGGTTGTTAGCATTCTTAATGCTGCATCTCATTTTAGTGATTGGGCCGTTGACCAGACTGAATCCGAAATTTCTGATTATACTCTATAACAGGCGTCACCTTGGAGTGACCATGTTTATAATGGCTGCCACACATGGGGTCTTTAGCATTTTAAATTTTCACTCACTCAGCAATACCAATCCCCTGAAGTCGGTTTTTTTATCCAATCTCCAATATGATTCATTGATAAACTTCCCATTCCAGGTTCTGGGATTCTTCGCACTGATCATTCTGGCGTTAATGGCTACCACCAGTCATGATTTTTGGTTGAAGAACCTGGGGCCGAAAGTATGGAAGTCACTGCATATGTTAGTTTATCTGGCTTATGCATTAATTATTCTACACGTAGTTTTAGGGGCTCTCCAAAATGAAACATCTCCTATTCTCTTTGGTGTGGTCTTTTTCGGATTTGTGATCATTGCATCACTTCATGTCCTCTCCGGTTTAAAGGAGCAACCAGCGGATGTGGCCATTGACGATGCCAAAAGTGAGTTTGTACGCGCTTGCAATACATCAGAGATCAAAGAGAATAGAGCAAAAATCGTAACGGTAAGTGGTGAGCGGGTGGCCATCTTCAAGTACAACGGGAAGCTTTCGGCTGTTAATAATTTCTGTCGTCATCAAGGAGGGCCTTTGGGAGAAGGGAAGATCATTGACGGGTGCATTACCTGTCCATGGCACGGTTATCAATATCGACCGGAAGATGGTCAGTCGCCACCACCCTTCACTGAAAAGGTGGAGACGTTTCATTTAAAACTTGAAGGTGACCAAGTATGGATTGATCCCAAGCCGCTACCGGAAGGTACACCTGTTCAACCTGTAACTATGAATAATGGATAACGAGGAATTCTATATCGGCTGGCAAGAGGGGGCTTTTATAGGTGTTAAAAAGGCCAGGAAATGGTTTTTCATCAGTTCGGTGGTATTACTGGTAACCTTTGGGGTGACCTATTTACTGGTGGTAGATAAGTTCGTTGAAAGCTACTTTGACTATAGCAATCTTACCGAAGTAAAAGGGCAGGTTGTGGAATATCCTGTTTTTGGGATCAGAACGGAGCTAGAAGGTCAGGTTATAACTGTCCCGCTTGTAGGTTTTGGAAAGTTTGATGCCTTACCTGTACTAAATGAATTGAGGAAACAATCAAGGGGAAAAAAGTTCAATGAAATTGAAGTGACGCTCCGGGGTACCCTAATTTACAATGAGGACAAAGTCTGGATGGAATTGACGGAGGGAATGGAGAGCATACTTTTGATTGAAGATCGACTTTTTCCTCCTATCAAGATCGAGTCGGTAGGCTCTCAAATGATTAGCGGTGAAATAGTAGATCCGAAGTGTTTTTTTGGTGTCATGAATCCGGCTTACAACAAAATACATCGGAGCTGTGCCATTCGCTGTATTTCAGGAGGTATTCCTCCCGTGTTGGCTATTCGGGATGGTCAAGAGTTTTCAGATTACTACTTTGTCACTGATGAAAACGGGCAGCCCATAAACGAAGCTGTGCTGCAATTTGTGGGAACTCCAGTCAAGCTTTCAGGAACTGTTGAAAAAGTAGATGATTGGAAGGTGATCAAGGTGAGTTCCCCTTTTCTGAGCGCCATCGAATACGATTATACATCTGAAATGGCTGATTGTCTTTCTTACAAGTAATTTTTTAGCAGAGCTAATTGTGTAATTATCTTTGCGTAAACAAGGAGTTATCTTCAGGGAAAGTATATTTCAAGGCGTTCTTCACTTCATAGCTAACCAATAACAGAGGCGTGCCGTGCCGTCCTGTGCACCGTGGCGAAACCACGCCGTTCGAATACCTTACTGTCCTTACCTTATTGAGCTCCTCATGGCTTTCATAAAGTATGCTTTTTGGTCATTGAAAATGTAATTGAGAATAATATCAGCGCTTTGAGGTAAGTTTTCATACAAGTAATGCACTAATATTGCTCATGAATCATAGGCTGGAAATGATAAAGGACGTATACAAAAAAAGACAACTCAAATTCAGTGATCTTAGCGATCTGAAGGGGAAGCTCTACAACAAGATTTCAATATTGAGAGTGCTCCTCTTTTTAATATTCTTTGGGCTTGGTTTTTGGTGGATCAACTCAGGTGAATACCAGCTCTTAGGTGGTGTTATCCTGGTGTTTCCGTTGGTTTTCGGGATAGTTGTAAAAAAACATAATCGGGTAAAGTTTGATCGGGACCAACTCCGTTTCATGTCCGAAATCAACCGGCATGAAATAGATAGGATGAACGGCAAGCTGCACGCCTTTGATGAAGGAGTTGAATTTCAAGATGAAGCGCATCCTTACAGCAACGATTTGGACATATTTGGCCGGAACTCGCTTTTTCAACTGGTGTCCAGGGCTGTCACCCCTTCGGGCAGAGAGACTTTGGCAAAATGGTTATTAAACGGTACGGCCGATAAGGAAATATTGAAACGGCAGCAAGCCGGCCAGGAATTGGCGGCAAAAATGGATTGGAGGCAGCAGTTCCAGGCGCTGGGGATGCATGATTACGATATCAAACGTGACTATGAAAAGCTAAACGCTTGGTTGAATGAATCCGGAATAGATCATAACGTAAATATTATAAAGGCAGAAGATGGAAGAGCACACGTCTGAACTCCAGTCACACAGTGATCTCGTATG
>CALBPF010000178.1 GCA_937899105.1 uncultured Flammeovirgaceae bacterium
CACAGATTAATTATCATAGCTTGACAGAGGTTATTTTTTACTCATTTAAGTAAATTTAACTGGTGGAGAATCTGGAAGAATATAAGAAATTATTGCGATCTCATAAATTGAGAATCACTGACTGCAGACTGGATGTAATTAACTACTTTCTACAAGAAAACAGAACTCTATTTCAAAATGATCTTGAACGGCAATTCCCTCACTATGATAGGGTTACCTTATACCGTACTTTGATAAGTTTTCTTAAGTATAAAATAGTTCATCAAATACCTAATTCAACAGGTGTTGCAAGTTATGGACTCTCAAATCAGAACTTCACTCAAATGGAAAGTAATGATAATCATACTCATTTTAAATGCAATTATTGTGGTACTATAAAATGCCTAAAAGAAACAGCAATACCAGTTGTATCATTACCTGTTGGATATCAGATAGATAAACTTAATCTAATCGTTGATGGAATTTGTGCAGATTGTTCCTAATCTATTTTACTATTTTTTAGACTAATAGATGCATTTAGAACCATGGGATTATTAGCGTAAAAGAATATCCTTAGCCAATTACCTAATTAGTGATGCTAAACGATATACTTAAAAAAAGTATCGTACGAAATACCCAAAGCTTTGATGATCTTTAGAAGTGACTCAATTGAAGGAATTCTTTCTCCTCTTTCAATCTTGCCGATATAGTCTGGATGCATGTCAACAAGGAACGCTAACTTTTCCTGACTCAGCTTATTATCCCTTCGGAATCCTGCTATCAACTTACCTATTTGAGTACTTAAATCCACACATCGAAGCTAGATTTAAGATCAATTCATGAACACAGACTATATGTGCGGTTTTTGGATTTTCTATGTACCTTCATACTAACTATTTTACCTAATGAAAAAGGAGGAGCTGAGACCGGTTGTGGTTCAAGAAAAAGGCAAAAAGCTGAGGGGCTACTTTCATCGTTTTGTTCATCAAATGGCCAATTATCATAGTGATACCAAGGTGCTGGTTGAACTTGAAGATGGTAGGCTACGGTATTTTGATCCCTTCTTTGTGAGGTTTATAGAACGAGTAAAAAAACGTTCACCCATTAAAAAAACGGAAACCTAATTTAAGATCTATGAATTCAACTTATGCTAAACTCACAGTTACTATGACTTTATTATTATCAATTGGCATTCTGAGCAGTTATGCTCAAATTCCAGTAGATAGCGTAATGATCACAAGAGATAAATCAGATGTTGAAGGTTACGTAAAGGGAGAAGAACTTTACGCTACACATCATAAGGTTTATGGAAAAGCGAATAAGATCAGGGTTAAGGCAATGGATAAACTAAAGAAGGAGGCCGCTAGCAAAGGATACCAATTTGTTTTGATTGTTAAAGATGACTTCTCTAATACTCCAATAAACAATGTCAGCTTAGTTGGGGTAGGGTATACCGATCAACCTTAAAGATCTAAAGCTAGGTTTACAACTGCCACGTGATCAAAAAATCATAGATAAGATTTTATCAGATACCTGAGAATTTGTTAATTGTACTTAATGGCCAATAATTGCTCAGAGCCCACTACGGAACTTTACTACCGAGTTATCCATAAAGGCCAATTAAGGAAAAGGAATAAGACCGATATGTAACAAGGTTCTCGATACCGTGCGTTATGGTGGTCCCCTTTTCCTGCTTCTTCAAATCTTTTAATTACACTTATAAGGTCCAAGAATGAAGTTTACTTATATCGGTATAGACATAGCAAAAGATGATTTTGTGTCTTTTGTGAGATTCTCCAACTCCAAACCTTCAGCTTTTAAGAACTCAACCAAAGGGATTAACAAGTTTATTAACAAGCTTCCTGATAATCCGTGGTGCTTTATGGAAGCAACTGGTGTTTATAGTATTCGCTTGGCAACGGCTCTTTATGAGAAAGGAATCAGAGTTTCTGTGATCAATCCATTACAAATTAAACGCTTTGCTCAGACTAAATTAAAGAGGGCAAAAACAGATCGTGTTGATGCTCATCTCATTGCAGAATATGGGGATAAAATGAAGCCTCAACTCTTTACCCCTATTCCACACTTCATTCATCAATTACAACAAAAAAGAGCGCTATTGAGACAATTGATTAAAACCAGATCAGCGCTTAAGAATCAATTGAAGACTTTTAAGCAGCTACCTAATCCTGATGAGCAAACGCTTAACGGATGTCAATCAATGATCCAAACTATAACGGAACAATTAGAGAACATTGAATTACAGATGGTGGATTTAACAAACCTTCATTGTAAAAAACTCTTTCATCAGCTTCAAACTATTCCCGGAATTAGCACCAAAGCATCACTCGAGTTAATTATAGTTTCTGGTATGTTTAAAAATTTTTATTCCGCTAAGCAATTCTCAGCTTTTATCGGGATTTGTCCTTCAATCAATGAATCGGGAAAATCGATTAGAGGTTATCGTGGTATTTCCAGAATCGGATCTAGCTATACTAGAGCTATACTTTATTTATGTACGATGAACGCCTTCAGGTATAACGCTCAATGTAAAGCTTTATATGATCGATTGACAGCCAATGGTAAGCCTGGCAAAGTGGCTTTAATCGCTGTTGCAAATAAACTCATAAGACAAGTATTCGGTATGGTGAAATCAGGTGAAAATTACTGTTCGCAGACTGACTTGAATACTTCTAAGCGTTAGCTATTTTCCCACAGCGAATAGCAAATTTCCGGTTGTTGGTTCAGGAAACGCAAGGGTAAAGTGAATCCAAGCCTTTTTAGCTTCCCTCCTGCCAACACACCGTAAACCGGCTTGTCCCCTTGCATTTGCCTCAGTCCAACCGGATGATCCGGCTTTCCCTGGTGCGGTTGCCGGGGGTTCATTTTATCTTATTTATTATGTACAGGTATTTATTTCGTTCTCGGTTTCTAGGCCTTTGGTGGCTTGGCGTGTGGCATTCGCACAGAGCTTTTAGGTTTCGTTGTTCTCGCTCTTGCGGGTTCTTAGATTTTTATTGTCATGTTTTGTGGTTAGAGTTTTCCATTTCAGAGCTCCCGTTTTAGGGGGCTCTTTAGCTTTTATCACTATGAGGGATTCAGATTGTTTATTTTGTTTCAGAGTAGGTTCTGGTTATATATATGCCATAGTTCGTCCTAGGTTTGCCATCAAGTATCAGTACCGTGTGCTTCACGGTTGGTTCTATGTGTGCCACATTCAGTGTTGCTGGCTAGAGTTTGGTTTTCAAACTATCCCTCCTTCATGAGGGATTTTTTTGGTCATCCCAGTCAGATTTGCATGATCATTTTCTCAAAAGCATATTCGCTCATGAATGTCTTCATGGTATATTGATTCAGACTTATGCCATATTCAGGATTTCTAGTTGCCGAATCTGTGAAGAGCTTATTCGGTTCATTCCATAAAGTTGATGGAAACAGGTGCTTAATGGGCTTTTTCCCATCTATAAACACTACTAAACCAATCCAAAGATTATCTCTCAAGCCTCGTTCAAGATCAGATTTTGAGACAAAAGCATAATTTGTTTTCTCAATATTGATCTGACGGCAAAGGATATCATACTCTTGCTCCCCTACTCTATTAATGACCCTGAAATTTGCTCCTTTATGATTTAAATAACTCTGGATAACATGATGATTTTCAGAGAGTAAGAAAGCAGCTTTCATTATGGTCTCTGCAAGCTGATCTAGTTTGGAGAGTGGACGGAGTTGAGACCATTGAAAGTTCATCTTACACAGTCAATTAAATTCTTGCCTAATCTTATACCTGTATGGTATTGATATAGAATTTTTTAATTGCATAAGTAGGATTCATCAATTTTTGGTAGAAAAGCACCTGAAATAACCATAATGGCGTGACCCTTAATGCTCTCATCACAAGTAATTAACTTTTGTCGCACAAGCTCCCTTAAAACATAGAGAGAACCGAAATAATAGTCTTTTCCAAAATCCCTTTCAATACATTTCCTCGCCTTATTATCGTCTGTACAAACAATGGTTCCTTTCTTTGCCAAATAAGCTATACATTCAGACTCGCCTTTTCCTAAATTATATTTATTGGAAACTGAACTGAATTCGCTTATTGATAAGTCTTCATTCATGAAGTTGACTACTCCATCAGATAAACATCTTTCAATTACTTCCCTTTTTTCTATATCCAGACACTCTTCTAAAACTAATCTTCCTATGTAAAACGAATACCCATTTATTAATTTTAACTTTTTGATTATGCCTGCATTGACCATATTTATTACCGAACATGCATCAAGAATAACGATGGACATACTCCCAATTATATATTTTCCCTCATAATCTGAGAAATTGGCATTGAGAGGATTTCAGATGCTTTGCCTAGTGAAATACTACCTTTTCTTATTTTCTCTACAGCTAGTTTGGTTAAGTTCGGTGAAACTTTTGGGAAAGTTACATCTGGTCTTTCTGGTAGATTTAGCTTTTTGGCTCGTTGCTCTGGGTTGACATGATTAGCTTTGATATGTTCATAAAGAGCTCTAGCTCCACCTTTGGGCAGTAAGGTCAAGTCTTCACATCTCAAAGCCGCTACTTCAAAACTTACTCCATAGATTCTGCTCAAATAAAGAATCTCAACATCTCCCAGAACTTGATTTTCTATCTTAAATATTTCACCTATCTTCTTTAATGCTACCCCTACACCTCTTTCTGGAAGCAAAAGATTAGAGGCAAAGGCATTAGCAAATGATTCGTCTAGATTTGTAGATCGACTGATAGAGTTTACATCAGAATCATATAAAGCAAAGTCTTGCTCTAAACCATGATGATTGAGTATGTGACCTAGTTCATGGGCCAATGTGAATAACATCCTTGGTTTGAACCTAGGAGATAAGAAAATAAATGGGATTCCCTCCACAACTGCTGAAGCTCCTTCAATATGTCGCCCAAGTTCTACCACATAAAGAATACAGTTTAATTTTTCCGCCACAATCTGCGGAAGGTTAACCATTGGAGAAAGACCGATTTCATCTCCAATAGTATATCTAAATTGATTGGCTAATCGAAAAGCATTTTCGTAGGTATTTTCGCGCATGCTCATCATTGACCTAAGCAATGAATAATCTATACTTTGCTCAGACATAATCTCGAATGAATTACCAACCAGATGAGAAAATCTACTCGCTAATTCAACATCCTTTTTATCTTTGATTGACTTCCTAAAGAGAAGATTCAGATCCTCATATTTTTTATTTTCGGAAGTAAGAAATTCTATAGACATTTTCATAGCATCAGAGAGCTTTTGAACCTCACTCATAGTTGCTTCTGAAATCTCTTCAACTAATGATTTCAATCTGTCAAGAGGGATATCAGATTTTTTAGAGAGAGCCTTAAGGTCGGAAGCACTCTTAAGCTGATAAATCAAGTTTAACATGCGTTATTTTTGTTTAATATCTTCCATCCAATCAATTATTCTTGAAATTTGTTTTTCATTTAACCTTCTCCATCTACCCAAAACTTCATGAACACTATCACCTTTTTTCTCAAAGACGTCCCGCAAAATGTCTAAAGTTTGTTCTCGAGCTGTCTTAACTTCTTCATCCTTATCAAAGTAAATAGGTTTTTCGCCTATAATATAGTTTTGTATCCGCTGTTCAAAATTGTCATGATAATCTATTTCAATATGTTGGCCATTTGCATCAGTGATAATGTTACCTAAAAGGTTACCCTCTTCGTCCTTTTTCATCCGATTTTCTGGTAGTCTATCATATGCAGCTAATGCATTTATTTTTTCCCTAACACTAAAACCTCCTACAATGTATTGCTGGAAGTCTTTAACACGACCACTTATTGAAAATATATGATCTCCAATATCAACGGCTCTTCTAACATTCGGCATGCATGCACCTAATGTTGGAGTTTTATTAAAAATAGGATCATTTAATTTCCATCCATTTCCTGGATCAGCACCTTGAAACATTGTATATATATATCCTTTCATATTTTAACCTTTTCCATTCCAATAATTATTCTCTAATGTCGCCCCTTGCAACATTCCATCATAGTGGAGACTGGTTGCGACAAAAGCATCTCGTACACTCGATTCTACCTTATTCCATCCGTGAATATCGACAGCCTCATCAATAACTTCATACGCTCTTTCGGCATGTTCCAAATCCATGGTTCCATGTATTAAATAAGTCTCCGCAGCAAAATTTGAAAACACAAATAATAAAGAGTATGCTTCAAAAATTGACGCACATAAGCTACCATCTACCATACCGTCCCCAATTATATGGCAACCTGCACCACGATCTGCGATATTTTCATACAATGATATTGCTGCAATATTTCCAGGAGTATTTTTTATATGTGCTAATTCTTCATCGGTGACTCCACCCTCTTTAAGAATTCTAATAACCAAATCTAAATGTGTAGGTGTACCATCTTCTTCTGTACATTCCTCAAAATACGTATCGATAATCGATTGCCACAAAGCAGTACTTAGGTTGGCACATTGCTCCATTGCTCGTTTTCTTAGGACTCTGCCTGCCTTAGTTCTAAGATAATGCTGACTTTCGGCTTTTACAACTTGCTCCTTAGACAACTCATTATTTTCAATAGCCCTCCATAACGGATGCCTGTGAAAAGGAAAAAGGTCGTAATATTCCTTTAGCAATTTTACTCTATCGCTCATATTAAATTTCCTGTTTTGTCGTGAATGTTTCGTAGTTATTAGTTAAGGAAACTTCTCTAGTTCCATTTAATTAAAGCCCTACAAAGCCCTAAATACTCAAGGTCATGGTTGCTCTACAAAGCCATGTTTAGATTTGTAAACCAAAAAAAAGCACGGTAAAACATATCATAGTAGATAAGAGCAGTGGCCAGTAAATTACCTTTGCAATCAGATTGTTTTTATAGTCAATAATAGGGAATGACTTATGGGAGAGATTGAAGTATTTATTAATGAGAAATGTGATCAAAGTAATGTATAACAGAAAGTAATAGTACTCGATGTATACCACAGTATTAACATGTAAATCATCTCTCAGTTTGTAATGAGAAATTAGTAGACTAAAGAAAAGACCTACTGTAGTTCCAATAACTCCGCCAATTTCAAGTGAATCCAACTTCAGAACGATAATAAAAACAATGAAGGCTATAACAAAAATAGGTAGGAAATTAGATATTAAGGGCTCAAAAATCTTTCGCTTAATTATCGTTGTATGATGCAGCTCAGGCGTGACCAATATATCTCCATTGCACTCATTCAGATTTTGTAAAAAATTCGCTTCACCCAATGAGTAAAATCCACTCTGGATATCCCATTCATTGATTCTTAGGTGATGATCAAAGCTTTGGAGAAGATTTTTCAACTCCTCTTGCCTGCCTTTTGATTTTTTCTTGTCATCATAAATATTGGAGGCATATTGAAAATAATTATCAAAATCGGGTACCAATAATTCACGATCGACTTCTTTTGGTTGAATCTGAATTTCTAGTGGTACCACATCAAAAGGATAATTTTTATACTTAACATATTGATTGAGTGTGGCATTAAAATAAAAAGTGCTCACATTGTATAGTTTGCTGGTATTTCTTCCTTTATGTTGAATTTTACGTTGATGCGTAGATAAATGTCTTATTTCATAACTGGAAGCCGCATTCGGAAAATAAAAAGGGGGGGCACAATTATTATAACAAGTGATTGAATCATACCTTAAAGGATATCTGACCATTACTTTACCAGATACAACGGTTCTATTTGCAGATTTTAGATCGACCTGATTGACAATCATCGACAATTGAATGACATTATTGAATAACTCGTTATCCTTTGGTTTGGCAATGACATATTGTCCAGCGCAGATACTATCATTACCAAGTTTTGACAGAACAGAATAAGTAATACCTAAATCACCTAGGTAACGTGACATCCCTTCATAATTGACAATTTTGGCATAACTATTATCATCTGAAAAGTCTAGGGTATGTTCGTTCGTATCATATAAATATACCCATGATACATTAATCGTGTGTAAGATCCAGATCAACCCAATGGCAAGGTAAAATGTAGTTATTTTAGTAAACACCCAGACATTCTTAGCCAGATTGAATCTTGAAAGAAGGTCAACACTGATGTTAAGGTGATTAAGTATATAATAGGAAAAACTAATTAGAAAGAGTATTAAGGAAACGATCTGAACGAATTTCAATATAATAAGATCAGC
>CALBPF010000179.1 GCA_937899105.1 uncultured Flammeovirgaceae bacterium
TTGAAGAAATAATAATGACACAATTAGGGAACTTAGAAGAGACCATTTTGCTCCTCGTAATGATCATGGAGGATGAAGCCTATGGTTATTCAGTAAGCAAAGAATACCATAAGCAAAATGGCAAGGAGATTTCCATTAGTGCGGTACACACGGTGTTGAGCCGGCTGGAAAAAAAGGGCTTGATCAAGTCAGAAATGGGAGGCGCCATCGAAGAGCGTGGAGGAAGAAGGAAAAGAATCTTTAAAACTACTGATTATGGTGTGAGAACTATTCAGGAGTTAAAGGCACACCGTACAAGACTTTGGAATCAGTTACCACAACTCCAATAAAATGCCATCTGTTAATCCACCTAAGTTTTGGCAACGCTTCCTGCAATGGTTCTGTGATTCGGAACTTTACGAAGAAATCTCCGGTGATTTAAACGAAGCTTTTCGGGAACGTCTGGCTGATCAGGGGAAGAATTACGCCAGAAAGAGGTACAGGCTGGATGTACTTAAATTCTTTAAACCCTATGCCTGGAAGAAACTTCATATCCACAGGCAGCACTCTCCTTTACTCAAAAACTATTTCAAAATAGGAATCAGGAACATTCTCAAACACCGTGAACACTCCTTCTTAAATGCTACAGGTTTGATCATAGGCATGACTTGTATTTTCCTTAGTCTGCTTTATTTGAGAAATGAGCTTCGGTATGACAAATTCCATGGTGACGCAGAAAATATTTATCGTGTTCAGCGCGTGTTTCGATCGCAAAACTATTCGGTCATGCCCTTTAAAGATTACTGGAGAACGACTGCCGAGGATCAACTGAACTACATTAATGAATTAAAGAACAGCCCTCAAATCGTTAATGCTGTCCAGTTTAACTCAACTAACAGCCCTACATCAATACCCCAGTTTTATATACAAAAATCGGACGGCGAAAGATTAGTCGAGAATAACATTCTATGGACTAATTCCGGAAGTGAGTTTTTTGCTGTCCTGGACTGGACTTTTGTAGTCGGATCAGCTGAGCAAGCCTTGAACGATATCCATAGCATAGTTCTAACGGAATCATCAGTGGTCAAATACTTTAGCTCGGACTGGAAGGACGATGCGGAATTGCTCAACAGGTATCTTATCATCGACTCAGTCGAGTATGCCATAACCGGAGTCATTCAAAACGTACCTCAATATTCGCACCTGGATTTCGATCTAATCGTCAACACACCAGGAATACCGAGTTGGGGAAACTACACGTACGTAAAAAAATTACCTGGAGTGACGGAAGCCGAGTTATTGGCGGAAGTGAACAGCGCGTATTTGCGGTTCCGGCCGGATGCCAAAGACAATCCCCTTGAAAAAGGCCTCTTAATTGAGCCGTTGGCCTCGATTTACTTGGGCAGCAATGCCCTGTATGAGCTAAAAACTCCTGGAGATCCTCGATACCTCTGGATCTTCGGGATTATTGGCATCATCATTCTTGTGGTCACGGTCACCAACTATTTCAACCTTTCTATTGCCTTTTATGTAGGAAGGCAGCGTGAAATAGGGGTTAGAAAAGCGCTGGGAGCGATGAAGAAAACAACGATGACGCAATTTCTTTTTGAAACCCTCATGTTTGTATTCTTCTGTTTGCCTATATCGATACTGATTTTACAGTTGATACTACCCGTTTTCAATACGGTCATGGAGTTGCAACTGGAAAATGAAATGCTGTCGGATCCCTTGTTCATTTCTTTTGCGGTTTTGCTCACTGCTTTCATAGGGTTGGCGTCAGGATTCTATCCATCACTGGTACTTTCCGGAAAGAATACGCTTGAGCTTTTTAAGAGTAAGGTATCTAACGCTAACAATGGATTAGGTTTAAGACGTATGCTCGTTGGGTTTCAATTTTTACTGTTAATTGGGCTTGGTACGGCTACCTATTTCATTAACCAACAGCTCAATTTCATACAAACCACAGATCTCGGTTTCGATCAAGAAGGTGTTATTTCTATTAATGTGAGCAGCGCCGATAGCTACTTGAAAATGAAAAATGCCTTGGCCACTCATCCGAATATCTTGAACATGGGTAGTGGTGGAGTGCCAGGCAACGAGATGTCTAACACACTTACCTACAAAATGCTCCAGGCCTCTGATGATGAGGTTAATGATGACGGCACTCATATTATGATTGATGCGGGTTCTATGGAAGTACTGGGTATAGATCACCCGGTTTTGAAGGAACTCAAAAGAGGGAAAGCATCTGTGTTTTTGATTAATGAAACCGCTGCTGAGATTCTGGCGGCAAGCTTAAAGACAAAGCCTGGTGAGCTGATAGGAGAAGTTTTTCAAATGGAACCTGAATATGATAATGAGGAAGACGGCACCAAGGGTATTCATTATACCATTGATGGGATTGTGAAGGATTATCATTACTTCACCCTAAAGGAAAAAGTAAATCCAATGTTTATTGAGGTTCATGCTGAACCAACATGGGCCTATGAAATGCTTTTCCGACTCTCGACCGAAGATCTATTTAGTACTATTGATGCCATTGAAAAGGAATATGACGAATGGCATCCTGAAGAACCAATACAAATAGAATTTCTAGAGCAGCGATTGGCAACCCTTTATAAAAATGAGCAGCAAATTGCGAGTCTTACCATAGGGTTAAGTGGCGTTGCCATTATTCTTTCTCTTCTTGGGCTTATTGGGTTAGTATCTTTTATCACCAAAACAAAAGAGAGAGAAATAGGAGTGAGAAAAGTTTTTGGCGCTAATCTTAAACAGATATTGGCGCTACTCAATCGTGAATTTGTGATTTTGGCAATTTTCGCTACACTACTCGCAGCGCCGCTTTCATATTGGGCCATAACCAACTGGCTTACGGTATTTGCATACAGGATCGCTCCGGATGCTTATGTCTACTTAATTGCCGGAATAATTTGTATAGGAATAGTGGCCGCAACGGTGACCTTGCAGTCCTATCGTGCCGCTGTAAAAAGCCCTGCTGATTCATTGAAGAATGAGCAATGAGACCTATCATTTTCATACTGATTTCTTTCGCTACCCATTCCTGGGGGCAGGATACGATTAGAACGAAGTATCCGGGCACTTCACAGGAATGGCTCAAGATATTCCAGGATAAGAAAAAGATTAAAGAGGCCGTGTTCTATGCTTCCGGGCAGGAATGGATGACGGCAAAGTATGAAAAAGGGGTGGAAGATTGGCGTTGGTATCATGAAAATGGCAATCCTTTTTTTGAGGCTAAAATCATTGATGACAAGATTGAAGGGCCGTACAAGATCTGGTATGAAAACGGCCAACTGGCGGAAGAGATCTACTTTATCAATAACCTTGAAAATGGGCCGGCTAAATTCTACCATTCCAATGGCCAACTGGCGATGGTCGGTGAGTACGCGGCCGGAAGAATGACCGGGCAATGGTCATTTTTGACTGACAATGGAGAAAGAGCCTCAGGTAAATGGGTATGGCCGTTTGCTGCACTTCCGGAAAGAAAAAGAATGCAAGGCCAAGTGGCTAATGGGGAACCGATAGGAACCTGGGAATACGTTACAACCGCCGCCGGAAGTTCAGATCAATATCAACGATTTAAAACAGAAATCAAATAATCATTAGGAACTTAAAACTGCTTTGTGCCACTAACTTCTTGTTCCTATCGGCGAGAACATAGGGCCGGAAATCAAATATGACGAATCCCACATCATTAAATAATTGATCGTATACAAATCAAACCCAACAACACCTATTGATATATGCGTACCCTTTCTCTTCTTACACTGCTATTTGCTCTTTCTTCTGCATACTCAAATGGCATCAAACTGACACAAGTAGAATATATACAGTCGGATAAGCCACAGTTCATTCGCGGTATTAACGTTACCGTAAGCTGGAAGAATAGCTGGAACAACGATAGAAATCATGATGCAGCGTGGGTATTTTTTAAAGCGCTCAATAATTCGGGCGGTTATCGTCACCTTTATCTCAAGCCGAATTCGGCGCGTCTTAGTTGGAAAGCGAGCCCTGAAATGCCTGATGCTGTGGCCAAAATACCTACTGATGGAGCAGGCATGATGGTTTACCCTATTGACAAGTACAGAGGTGATGTTATGTTCAGCTTTTTTGTACAACTTGATACGGCACGACTGAATGAACGATATATCAATTATTTGAATACCACTACCATCGAAGGCTACGGTATTGAGATGGTGTATATCCCGGGAGGAGATTTTACCCTGGGTGATCCTGATACTACGGCTTTGGATTACGGAGCCTTCTACAAGTCGGATGATGCAGGTAAGTTCAATGGCCTTTATACGGTTAATAAAGAAGATCGAGAGATTTTGGTATCACCAAAGAGAGGTGAATTATTCTACCGAGCCAGTGAACCGGAGTATCAGGGTGATCAAAAAGGACCCATTCCCGCCGCCTTTCCAAAAGGTGTTGACCCTTTCTATTTGATGAAATACGAGGTGAATCAGGGGGTATATGTGGCCTTTCTTAACTCTACAACAAGCCAAGCGGCTTCTGTCAGATATACTGGAGGAACGCCTAAATATAAAAAGTCCGGGGGCACGATTCGGATGGAAGAAGACTATTTTGTAGCGGATCTACCCGAACAGCGGATGGTATTCTGGCATTGGGATGATATGATGGCATTCACGGACTGGGCAGCGCTAAGACCATATACCGAACTCGAATATACAAAGGCCTGCAGGGGTCCCGTGAAACCAGTGGCTCACGAAATGCCGTGGAATACGGCTGGCGATCGTAAAATGATCCGAAGGATAAACTCCAAAACACACCAAATGGAGCTACCAGGCGGGTTTGATGAAGGACAATTAAATAACGAAACCCGGGAGCTGTTTGGGGCTTCCTATTACTGGGTAATGGATTTGGCAGGAAGCATGTGGGAAAAAGTGATTACTGTTGGAGACTCAGTCGGGCGCGAGTTTGAAGGCCAGCATGGTGACGGCAGGGTAGATTACTATGGTATGGCTAATGTGAAGGGATGGCCCTCTGGCTATGGTGAGTCTTACGGTTATGGTTATCGGGGAGGGGGCTACTATGCCAAGGCGCATATTTCTGAATTCAATCCATACAGCCCAATCGCATATCGCCTGTACGGAGCGTGGTCAGGTGGACCACGTAATGCTGCTTATGGTTATCGAGCGGCAAGAACAATGGATTAGCTGGATTTGCAAGCCACAGCGCTAGTACCTGAATCTTTGGAAGAATAATATTATTTCCATAATTCAAAGCACTTCTCCTTCTCCACTCCTCCTGTTATCAAAATACTTCTCCAGGATCTTTTGGCCAGTTCTGTTGAGGGAAGTTTAATCTGCTTTGTGAACTCCGTAACCTCGTCAATTGACAATCCATATTTCACACTTCCGATTCCTGCCCAAATAACAGCCCCCATACACATTGGGCAAGGCTCTACGGTAGTATACAGAATGAGGTCTTCTGCATTATCATAATCCAATTGATCCATTTTTCGGACAACATTCATCTCTGCATGGGCCGTGGCGCCGTCAAGTTTGGTGCTGTTAAAGCCGGCAACATGCTGCCCTTCTTCATCTACCAAAACGGCTCCGAAAGGAGTATTGGCTTCTGCGGCTACATCTATGGCGACCCGCATCCAGAAAGAATCATCTTGTAAAGCCATAATTACAAACTTCGCGCAGCGCAGGTTGTTTTCCTAATATGAAAAAACCCAAGCCCGTCAAACCAAAGAAAGGTCAGGAATCCGTTTGGGATTATCCCCGGCCGCCCAGATTAGAGAAGTTCAATAAAACCATTGAGATCTTCTTCAATGACATATGCATCACTCAAACCAACCAGGGCTATCGTGTTTTGGAGACCAGCCACCCGCCCGTGTATTATATACCATTTGAGGAGGTGAAGGAAGGCCGGCTACTTCCCTCTGATCACACAACCTACTGTGAGTGGAAGGGAGCAGGCTCTTATTACGATTTACTTGTCAATGGGAAGTTTGTTCACGATGCGGCCTGGTATTATGATAAGCCAATGCGTGGGTTTGAAGCCATTACCGGCTACCCAGCCTTTTATGCTCAAAAAATGGATAAATGCCTGATTGACGGCGTTGAAGTCAAACCACAACCAGGGGGTTTTTACGGTGGCTGGATCACACCCGATATTGTAGGGCCTTTTAAGGGTGAAGAAGGTACTTGGGGATGGTGACTTCTCAATTGGCAATTTACAATTAACAACTATCGTCGTTGCGAACCCAGCGGGTGTGATTTTTGATTGGCGGTGAAGCCTGCCTTTGCCGAAGAAGGCTACGCGCAGGCAGGCAATCTTCTGGTCCCATTCGCATTTTCAATTCAAGTGGACTACTTCGTCCTGCTGGCCTCGTAGTGACGATACTCAATCCACTGTTTTTTAACTGCAATTAGTTTAATTCAATTACACTGTTGTTTCTTAAACCATTCAACGGCTTGAGGATACAGATCGGGAATTTTTTCACTCTTATTCTTATTAGCATAAAGCTCCAATAGATAGCTGTTGAACTCACGAAATTTTACAAAACCCCTTCTATCTGCCATGAAATTGGCTTGTAGGGAGTTAACTTCTTCAAACGCTTCAGTATCAAACTTTTCTCTGAGATAGATACTGAATACTGCCCATGTCATGTATTCATTAAAAGTTCTTACAGGAGAATCATATCCTCCGATATTTTGATTCCAGCAATCAAGGTTTGCAAGACCATCGTTAATTGCTCTATGCCAGTTGTCAGAAACGGGGTTTACGTAATTGTGGTCGATTTCGGTAAGAACAGTTCTCACCATGTTACCCTTTTCAATGGAACTTAAATCCTTTTGATTGATGAAGGCGTCGGGCACATTAACAAACATGATTGTTTCTTTACCGGATTTAGTCCTGATGGTATTATGGAAGCCACCAATTAAAGGCGACATCACTATTTTGTAGCCATCGTAACGTTGGGGAAATTGGAATTCCATCCACTGCCACATATCGCCTATTGATACCGCGTTTTTGTATTGGTTGACATAACGTTGGAATAAAGGTTTATGCTGATTATAGAATTCTAAAAAGGATGAAAAGTTGGCAAAATCTTCAATCAGATCGGCATGTTTTTTGAAAGTGTTCCTAATTCGGATCAGTGATCTGAACTTCAGTTGTTTACCAACGAATTCTGCTTCGTAAGAACCCGTCCTCCAATCGTGATAGGCGATGTAATTCGCGTTACGATCACCATTAAAAATTTGAGTTAGCTTTTTTATCGCAGGATGATCTTGATAGGGTAAAAAATATTTAATTACCGCTTCATGGTAGTTTGTCCCTTTTTTTACAATGTTATCATCAGTCTTCCCAAATTGAGTGAGGGCTACCATAATATTCGCTAACTCGAAAGCAGGTGGGATCTCAACATCGTAGTTTTCATAATTCTGGAGTTGACTGCATGCTGTCATCAAAGGGAGTAGGAAAAGCACGGGCAGTACAGATTTTTTCATCAGGAGTAATTTTATTTAATATTTACGACAGGCTCAGCCATGCGAAGCACCTTACTAAGTTTGTGCTGGTTAAACTTAGTAAGATCTCTCGTTCCTCGGGATGACACCACTAAAATCAATTCACTACATTCTTCTGCTCACCTTGCAAAAAAGCCTTTAGATTTTCTACGGCAATATCCATCAACCGTTGACGGCTCTCTCTTGATACCCAGGAGATATGCGGGGTGATGATGCAGTTTTTGGCCGTAAGCAAAGGGTTGTCTGCTGAAGGAGGTTCTTTGGATAATACATCCAATCCAGCGCCTGCTATCCGCCCGTTGTTTAAAGCTTCCGCCAGGTCGTAGTCATTAATAATGGCCCCACGACTGGTATTGATAATCAAAGCGGAAGACTTCATTTTAGATAAAGCCCCTTTATCAATCAGACTATTGGTGCGTTCATTTAATGAAGCATGGATGGAGAGAACATCCGTCTTTTCCATAAGCTCATCCAAGGCAACCAACCTTCCATGACCTATTGTTTTTGCATGCTGTGAATGAACCAGCGCTTCCATACCGAATGCCTCCGCGATCTTGGCGACTTCCTTACCAATGGCCCCATAACCTAAAATGCCCATGACTTTATTTTGCAACTCAATAAGAGGGGCTTTGAAATAGCTGAAATCCTCACTGCGCACCCACTCCAGTTCGTGCACACTTTTGTTATGGATGCCTACGCGGTTGGTCAATTCCAGCAGTAGAGCAAACGCATGCTGTGCCACAGAAGCTGTGCCGTAGGCTGGAATATTGGTAACGGGTATACCCTTCTTACGGGCAAATTCACGATCCACATTGTCATAACCTGTGGCGCAAAGTCCAATGTATTTCAGTTTAGGTAATTGCTCTATTTCAGGTTGGAAAAGCTTGATCTTATTGATGAGGAGTACTTCAGCATCTTTGGATCGTTCAATCAGCTGATCCACCGCTGTTCGTGGATAAACTTCTACTTCACCGAGTTCTTCAAAACCCTGCCAGCTAAGGTCATCAGGATTTAGTGTATGACCATCGAGGACTACTATTTTCATGATGGAAAAGTAGCAAAATAGAGACGATTTGCGAGGCTTGCGCTGGGGTTTTGGGCGGCGGGCCGCGGCAATCCCCTTGAACTTGTGACTCTCACGCTTTTCCAATGCCTGAAAAGGCACGGTGTGAGGTTTCGAGTTTTTATTGTTTCTTTCAAGTTAAAACATCAAGATCCATGAACACAAAATCGTTGAAAAAGAAATGGCTCATCTTCTCCATTAGTGGATTGGTCCTCACCGGCTTCGGCTTAAGTTTATTTGGTGAGGCCTCCTATTTGAAAAACACAGATGCTCCTACATGGGATTGGGTACTGCTCGGCGCCGCCGCACTCGTCGTGTTTAACTCAGGGCTTTCGCTTTTTGGCCAGGGAGTGATCTTCAGAGTCAAAATGGATAGTGATTTTTAACTATTACTCTAAAATGGCATTCGCTTTAAAAAAGGTATAGCAAAACGTGCCTCCGCCTTCTGCTGTTTTATACAGGTCCTGAATACCGTCTTCCATTTCTTGACTTGAAATGACTTTCTTTGAAAGGGCCTCTTCTGTTACTCCACGGATCATGGCCGTGAAGGTGTTTTTGATAAAACCTTCTATCATCTCAGGTTTTGAATCATCCACATAGACTTGCCTTGGGCTTACTTTGATGTCCTTGAATCCTGCATCATTGAGTATAGGGTATAATTGCCTGCCAATATTTGTATTACCACCATTCATTTTTTGAAGGCTGATCTGTGCTTCAATAGCTTTTCGTGCTGCCTTGCTTTCAGGATAAAAATAAGTAGACCCGTGATCTCCTTCAATGACCGTTATTGTACCCCCTTTTTTAAGGACTCGCTTAAATTCTTTGAGAGCCACTTCAGGACTCTTCAAATGTTCGAGAAGAAAACAAATAAAAACATGATCAAAACATGCATCATCAAATGGTAAATCAAAAACATCAGCTTGTTTAAATTCTACATTTTTAATGTCATTTTCCTTTACCATTTCGTTTGCTTGTGATAGTGATTTTTCTGAGAGGTCAACAGCAATAAAATTGGATGCCGGGTTGCTTGAACAAATGATCTTCGTCTGCGCCCCAACACCACATCCGGCTTCTAATATCAATGACCCATCCTCCCATATAGAATCCCAGTGCAACAGATCGGAAACCGTTTTAGCCTGATCATTTAGTCGCTTCGTTTCTTCTTCAGAATATCCATGCACATAATCCCTTAGCTGGTCCTGGTTAATTTGTTGGACACTATTTTCAAGCTTTTTTAACTGGTTCAGAATATCCGCACCGGCATCTCTAAACTCCTTTCCCGCAGGAGTGAAATGGAGTTGATTATTGATGCGGTAAAACACTTGCGTTTCAAGCTGCGCTTCAAGCTCTTTCAATTGATGACTCAATGCGGACTGTGTTAAAAATAACTTCTCGGCAGCCTTCTTTAAGGACCCAACCTTCGCAATGGTATCGATCAATTTCAGGTGTCGAACTTCGATCATGACTTTTATATTAAATACCGAAGATAATTGATCTGCTTCAGTACGGATAAAAAGCGCCATGAAAAGAAATTAAGCCTGCCGTGAAAATAATTAATAGCCCTAAGCGATTCGTAGAGAGGTCAGACTAGATCAACAATTGATTATAAAAGGTTGAGTGATCATCTTTACATCTTGTCTCCTTTAGGTAAACCCCATCCCTTCATCTACAATACAACCAGCATTGTGCTACCTGGAGTGGTCACTTTTATGCTTATTGCACTCATAGCGCCTTTTGGTTTTGCGGCATTGTCCGTTATTCACCGACTGCTTTTTGCACTGGTCATCGGTTTTGTAAGCTCTATTTCTGTGATTTTGGTAGTTATAAGCTTTCGAAAGATACTTCCTAATTATATGCAGGAAGATAGCTGGACGGTAGGGAAAGAAGTCACACTTTATATTTCAGTTGCGGCGGTCATTTGTGTATTGATCTTCCTGTTTTTCGTTGTTTTAAATCTTTCCACGACGCCTTTGTCAGACCTTTTTAAAAAGGTAGCGCTGTTTACCGCGGCAATCAGTATTTTTCCCATTATCATTCAGGTTCTGTATGAGCAGTACCGTTTCCAAAAGCGAAGTGCAGTGAATGCGCTGGCCCTTACAAAAAACCTGGGCTCAAACTCGAAAGTACCTTCCGGAGTCGATAATGGAGCGGAAAGCATTCGTTTTGAAGCAGAAAATGGAAAGGTGGAATTACAACTTGGTATGGATCAGATCTGTTACCTAAAAGCAGACGGCAACTATGTCGAAGTCTTCTACTTGAACCAGGAAAAGATGGAGAAAAAGCTTATTCGAAACCGTCTTAAAGTGTTTGCCGAACAGCTTCCGGGCCGCTTGTTTTTCCATTGCCATAAAAGTTATGTTGTTAATGGTAAGCAGACATTAAGTGTGGAAGGCAATGCCCGAAACTTTGAGCTGACTCTGCATGCGACAAGTTTTCGAGTTCCTGTCTCACGTTCCAAATCAGAGAAGCTTTCTAGTTTTTTGAAATCACTTTAGATCGTTAGACTTTTTATTTTCCAATAAATGTTATCTTGATTTTTGAACCTGACTATGAACCGCAGACACCTCCTGAAAACCATGGGCTTGAGCCTGGCTACCACTCCACTTTTATCCGTGGAAGGTTTTGCACTCGACCTATTATTTGCTGAAGAAGGCCACGCAAGTGACGAAAAATTCTGGAAGAAGTTTGCTAAGCAGCATTACAACGTCTCCTCTGATTTTATCAACCTGGAAAATGGCTATTTTGGCGTACAGCCCAATTCGGTACTAAAGGCTTACCAAGCCAATATTGAAAAGGTAAATGCCTATTCTTCCAAGTTTATGCGGCAGGAGTTTTATCAAAAGAACTACCCTGAAATCAAGCAGGCCCTGGCTGACGTAAGCGGAGTATTACCTGAGGAGTTACTCATTACCCGCAATGCCACTGAAGCGCTCAACATTTTGATCCAGGGTCTCGATCTGAAAAAAGGTGATGAGGTGATCCTGCAGCATCACGACTATCATAGCATGATCGAGACGTTCCGGATGCTGGAAAACAAAATAGGCATCACGCTTAAGTTTGTCGATGTGCCGTTGGCGCCAAAAAACCATCAGGAAATCATTGATATTTATACTGATGCGATTACTAATAAAACGCGATGCATCCTGGTTACACACCTGACCCACCTCACCGGCCAGATTATGCCGGTCAAGGAAATCAGTACCATCGCCAGGTCAAAAGGGATTGATGTCATTGTTGATGCAGCCCACAGCTTTGCTCAAATTGATTACAGGTTTCAGGATCTCAATGCGGATTTTATTGGGGTGAACCTGCACAAGTGGTTTGGCAATCCGCTAGGTGCCGGGCTGATGTATGTCAAAAAAGAAAGGATTAAGGACATCCAGCCGCTGTATGGTGACAGTAAAAAAGCCATTGATGACATCGATAAACTTGGGCACTATGGCACCCCCGCCACGCCTATAGTGATGACCATTACTGAGGCAGCTAAGTTCCACGTAATGGTGGGTATCCTGCCCAAAGAAGCTCGGTTGCGCTATTTAAAAGAATACTGGACACAACGAGCAAAAAACATAGATAGAGTTTCAATAACTACTCCACTAGATGCTCAGCAGTCCTGTGCTTTGGCCAGCTTCAAAGTAGAAGGTGTCACAGCAAAAGATGTTGTCAAGAAACTTGACGATAAGTTTCGTGTGTTCACGGTCATCAGAAAATTACATGATGATACGGTAGTCCGCGTTACACCCAATCTCTATAACAGCACGGATGATTTGGAAAGGTTGTTAGAAGGCATCGAGGCCATTACCAAAAGTTAGATATGTTATTGTTATTGTCTTACTTTTCATTTTATAGGGCTGGCTACCGTTTTTAGAAATACCATGTGTGAAATGGCTCTGATCGTCCTTGCCGGTTATGTACTTACTTACTTTTTGGGTTGAGCAGATGTTTATTGAGATGTACATCATCATGTTCGCGGTGTTAACAGAGGTTCCGTATCTTTTAATTATGTTTAACTCCGACAAATATCGATTAGATAGATAGCTCTAACAACATTCAATTAAGTGGCACACCTTCATTCAAAAAAAGAATAAACAGACATGCTAAACACTAAAAAATACGGTTCAGGCCGTCCACTGATCTTCGTTCATGGGTTCTGCGAAGACAGCAGCATGTGGGAAGGTTTTTGCGAGCCGTTCATTGATCAGCATGAGGTTTTTTTAGTTGATCTGCCAGGGTTTGGAAAGAGCTCCCTGCCCTCCAAAGACTTTACTCTTGAAGAAATCGCTGATCAATTGGCCCAATGGATGAAGTCCTTGAAAATTAACAACGCGATTGTGATTGGTCACTCTCTCGGAGGCTATGTGATCTTGGAATTAGCGAAGAACTACCCCGAATTGATCGAGGGCTTTGGACTCTTTCATTCAACGGCCTTTGTCGATACAGAAGAAAAGCGAGATACGCGCAACAAAGTGATTGAGTTTGTGGAGGAAAATGGTGTGGAGGTTTTTGCGGACTCATTCGTACCTCAACTCTTTTATACAAAGAACCGAAAGCGCCTGGCCACAGAAATAGAGCAAGCCGTTAACACCGCCAGACAACCCCCTTTGGAAACGTTAGTTGGCTATACTAAAGCTATGCGCGACCGTAATGATCGTACGGATGTGCTCAAAACTTTTGATAGCCCCGTTCTTTTCATTGCCGGGGATCAGGATACTTCTGTGCCTCTGGATAAATCGGAAAAACAAATTCCAATGATTCAAAAAGGAGTCACGGGCATTCTCCAAAACACCGGTCATATGGGGATGTTCGAAGCCAAAGGAGTAAGCCAACAACTGATTCACGAATTTCTGTCACTTAGGTAACCTCAGGAGATAAACTTAATTTTCAGAGGATAAGGTTTTACCACTTTTCCCCGGAATGCTTGTATGGCTTTAATCATCGGTAGACCAATAATCAAGAAAAGTGCGAGTTCGGAAATTAGAAAAACCGAGCCAAGGACAACGGGCGCTGAAACTTCAGATGACTCAACAGTAACCTGACCTCGAGAGATAAAGCTTGGCGCCACCAGAAATAGGAAAAAGCAAAGGGTGCTAATAGCAGGTAAAGAGAATAGCTTATTTGGGCATTCAGCAGATCCCTGCCTTGTCGATCGACATGGTTGATACTGTCCTTTTTATAAACCCAAAAGATCAGAGGCCCGATGACATTGCCTCCAAAAGGGAAGATAAAATAAGCCAGTGTACTTAAATGCAGGGCTATAAGCGCTCCTCTGTCCTTCTCTGCGGAAAGGGGGAATAAAGGTTTTCATACTTACTTTTAAGGCCTCTGCAATGGTTTTAAGGTATAGAGTCTGGGGTCTACTTCTGCGGCTTCGATGCGCTGGGCGGTGCGAACATTTAGGTTACAGACCTCGAGCCAATTCCTCTTGAGTATTGCCCTTTAGCTTATGATGATGAATTAGTCTTTTTCGCGATAAACTCGGTTCCTATTTTCATGATGCCAAGTTCCGAACTGCCCGTGAAAATGGCCACGGCGGACGCCCGACATTCACCCGACTTGTTGCCAGAAGCCATGAGTGCACTATGTAAATCAGGGTTTTTTGTAAACAGCAATGAAGCCAAGTATAGGACCTGCTGCGAGTGTCATGTATAAATACTGTGCGCTTACAAATGAAGAAAGCCAGCTAAGCAGCTGGATGCTCACGATCGTAATCGAAAATCCGATACAGTTAACGATAGTAAGTGCCGTTCCTTTCGTTTCTGATGCTGCACTATGCGCAACCAAGGTTTAATACATCTGGGAAGCTGCGATCACTACCATGTCCCAGAAAATAAGATATGCGATGAACACGATTGTACCGGGCGTTGCTATGATGAGTGGCGAAATCAAGCAGCACAAACCTGAAAATGAAAGGGCGACAATAGCCGTCTTTCGGGCTCCCACTCTGAGAGAGATATACCCCCCCATAATACATGCAAGCCCGCCAATAGCGATGACAGCGAAAGATAAAATGGGAACATCGAGAACCGCATCCGGGTGGAGCTGTAGATATACGCCTAGTATAACAGGAACGAAAGCCCAAAACGCATAGAGCTCCCACATGTGGCCAAAGTAACCGAAGGCTGCGGATCTAAAGCTTGCATTTTTAAATATCTCTGAAATAGTGGAAAACTCCATTTTTTGCATAGCCCTGCGGAAAGGTCCGTCTTTTACGAAGATACCGGTTAGCATTCCTCCTAAAACGGCCAAGATAGATGTTGTGAAAAGTACAAGCTTCCAGGATAAGCCTGCGGTTAATCCTTTTAGTAAGTGTGGTAGGGCGGTGCCTAATACCAATGCGCCCACAAGGTAACCTAGGGCTTTTCCAAGACCTTCCTTATGATAGTCTGCCGCTATCTTCATTCCCACAGGATAAATGCCTGCCAGGAAAAAGCCTGTAAAAAACCTAAAGCTAGTTAGGGTCCACAATGTATTACTCTCGATGATGGTACCCAAATTAAAAACAGCAGCCAATAGAGCGCTTACAAAAAAAACCTTGGATGGTGAAAAGCGATCCGCAATGGTGAAAATCGCGAAACAGAGCGTACCTGATATAAAACCGAACTGAACAGCCGAGGTGAGATAACCCAGCGCGCCTTCTTCTAAGGAAAAACCAGCCACTAAGTCATTCATAACCCCATTGCTGGCGAACCATAATGAGGTACAGCAAAACTGAGATATAATAATTAGTGGCAGTTCCCTGGTTCCAGGTTTCATAGTCAACCGCACCCGAGGTTCTTTTTGAGATCTCTGTCGGGGAAACCGCCGAAGTCTTTGGTAGGTTCCTCCTCATCATTGATCACTTTAGTCTTTTTTGGCGCCTCGGCCTTTTTAGGTTTCTTCTTTTTGGACATAATCGAATTTACATCTATTTAAATAATTATGAACCTCAGGTTATCACTTCCGTTATCAGGTTAATGATCTTATTGGCTTTATCACTGCTGCTGAGTGTAGAACCACAACCTCTGACGGTTACTAAAATTGACGATGGAGACGGCATCGTTAAAATCATTGCCATAAATAATAATTACTGCGATTATTCTATAGAGGTAAGTGCGGAATATGAAAACATGGAGCCAGATATACCTTTGCCTGCGGTTCGTATTGCTAAGGCTCAGGATACTACCGTACTGGTTACCCTTTCACGCAAGAGGCGTGCATCCTGGAGGTATAAATATAAGTACCGGTACGTGCTAGGTAATGTTGAAGAGGCTGAACATGATGATAATGTCGTTTATTTACTTCCTTACGATAAATCAGAAACATACCGATTATTTCAAGGCTATAATGGGCCCTTTTCTCATAACGGGAAGAAGGCATTAGATTTTGTAATGGATGTGGGAACGCCGATTCAGGCGGCAAGGGATGGTGTAGTAGTTCGCTTGAGAGAAGATTCAAACAAAGGTTGTGAAGACGAAAGCTGTAAAGAATTTGCCAATTATCTGCTCATAGCCCATGATGACGGGACTATTGCCAAATATTTTCACCTGAAAGAAAATGGTGTGCTGGTCTCAATAGGCGATAAAGTTTCCAAGGGAGATAAGATAGGTCTCAGTGGTAACACGGGGTGGTCAACCGGCCCACACTTACATTTTGAAGTATACCGACCCAGAATGGATGGGGAAGAAACTCTGTCCACCTATTTCGCCACGAAAGACGCAGACAAAGTTTTACTCATCGAAGGGAAAAAATATTAATTCGTAATAAAGTCCACCTATGCCCTTGAAATATGTCTTTCCTTCAAATACTGCATTGCACTGTAGCTCATCAGGCAACCTGAAGCGCTACCCTCAATGAATATTTGAAATGATGCACCGTATTTATTCATGTAGATCCCAAATAGCTCATTGTTTCTTATTGACTCAATAAAATCTGGGTTGATGAATGTGATATATCCAAATCCGAATACGGCAAAAATAGTTGAGGCTACGAATGCTGTAGCTACTCCTGTGCCAATTCCTATGAAATAATTGAATTCAGAGAGTGTCTTTTTTGATTCTTTAATGGCCAGAAATACACAGGTAAATAGTATCCCCGCATTTAGAATCCTTAACTCGGGTATATGAATGAGCCCGATAAACTTCATAATTAGAAAGTAAGCTGATAAACCTAAAAATGCCTTGATGCCCCATTTTAAACTGATCTTTTCCATAATGCTATAGTTTAGTTTTACTCGACGTATATCTTGTACAAACTCACGGTCAACATTGTTCAGAATGGGCTTTTAAAATGTTGACAATTAGATTCATTTTTTTCTCTTAAAATAAACTACCAGAGCAACTGCCAGTAGCAACGTGACACCCATATAACAAAGTAGCCCTACTTATATTACAACTTAGGCATGTTCGTGAAATTCATGCCGTAGATATCCGTTTATAAAAGTCAGCGGAGTAAAAATAGTCGCCACGCTGTCCATCATGTGGGTAGGCACCTTAACCTTTAATTTTACTAATCGCTTTTTGAATGGCCAGGTTGTTTGGATAAGTATAGCTTTGATTATTTTCCCCCTTTATTTCCAGGTAAAAGAGTGTTATATCGGAGATTTGACCTTCAACTGAATAATCTCCGTCAATGATCCTGACCTTATCGCCTATGCGGTATGGAAAAAAAAAGAAAAGTACGATTGAAGCGGTCATGTTGCTTAAAACTGACCAGGTAGCAAAAAGGCCAACCCCAACCACCGTGAATATTGAAGCGAAATAAAGAGACAGACCTTTAACGGAAATCTCCCAAATACTGCCTATAAGTGAAGCAAACAGTACAACTAGGGTTACATTGATCAACTTTTTTATGTAAATAGCACGCGATTTATCTGTATTATTTTTAAGTGCATGTTTAGTGATAGCCTTGATTATCACTGATCGAAGAATAAGTAAAAGCAGTACCAAACCAATAGTAATGGACCATTGAATGATATGCTGATCAATGGATGCTATAATGTCTTTCATAAGGTCTAATTCGTCTACAAATTACTACATGATTTAAACATTTCTACTTTTTTAAATCCGGATAATTTTTCTTTCTTGAGCGTGTAAAAGACGTAGACGCTGATTAAACAGGGACAGCGATTGAATTTAAACGAACACAACGTATCAGGAGATGAAAACATTAATCGACCTTGAACAACCTTATCACAATGTAGCAGTTTTTGTACTTAGCATAATTGCAGGATTAGTTTTTAGTGTTGTTCTATACCTTTTACTTAAAAGAGTAAGGCGTGTATACAATATCGATAATCAGGTGCTGCGCAGAGTAAAGGCGCCTCTTTTTTTGGTTATTATGGTACTATTACTAGGACCTGCCATTGACTACCTGAATCTGCACTATTCCTGGATTGACCAAACCAGGCACGTTTTTCTTGTATTTTTCGGAGCATGGCTTTTGATCAATATTGTAGCGGTTGGGCGTTCTGCCATAATGAATCAATATGACCTTACAAAAGAAGATAATCTGGAAGCCAGAAAGATTTTTACCCAAATACGTGTGTTTGAGCGGGTGGCCGTGGTGATTATTGTCGTGGTTGCCGTTGGGTTGGCGCTTATGACGTTTGATAGCATTCGTCAGATTGGTCTTAGCCTTCTGACATCTGCTGGTATTGCGGGTATTATAGTAGGATTAGCAGCTCAGCGTTTGATTGGTAACATTTTGGCGGGCCTTCAGATTGCATTAACCCAACCGATACGGATAGACGATGTAGTAATTGTGGAGGGTGAGTGGGGAAAGATTGAGGAAATCAAGCTTACTTATGTGGTAGTGAATATATGGGACAAACGGAGGCTGGTAGTACCTGCCACTTATTTTATAGAAAAGCCCTTCCAAAACTGGACACGAACTACTTCAGAGATCTTAGGAACAGTATTTATCCATGCCGATTACAGAATGCCGGTAGATCCTATCAGGGAGGAACTCGACAAAATATTAAAAGGTACAAGTTTGTGGGATGGAAAAGTAAATGTGGTGCAAGTCACTGGTAGCAATAAGTCGACCATGGAAATCCGAGCCCTGGTGAGCGCTAAAGATTCCGGATCGGCCTGGGATCTACGGGTTTTGGTGCGCGAAAAGCTCATCGCGTTCATGCAAAAAGAGTTTCCCGAGATGCTTCCAAAAACACGTATAGAAATTCAGGAAGAAAAAGATTAACTGTGCAATTCCTACCGATTTGTGGTCTACTACCGCAGCGCACATTACCGGTTTTATTTAAGTCTTTTCCAGGACTTCCTATTTAAATCTGACATGACTGAATTTAAGAATTGCCACAAATACAGCTCCTCCGAGGGCATTCCCAATGGTCGCCCAAACCTGAAATCGTAAGTAATCGGTAAACGTAATTGAGTCACTCGTAATAAACCCGGAAAAAACCTCTATTGAACCTACTATACAGTGATGCAGCCCAGCTATACCTATGATGAAGGTTACCAAAATGATGACAAAAATACGGCTTATAGTTTCTTGCGAGGAGGTGACCAACCAACCCAGCAGGCCCATCATCCAACCCGCCAGAAGTGCACTTAACAAAATAGTACTCCAGTCGTAGTCAACCATATGATGTGCAAGATATTCAAAAGCGTGATCGTCAATGAACCCAACTTTCGTTCCTATTCTTGAGATCAAGATACTAAAAACATATCCTCCAACCAGGTTTCCGGCATAGACGATTCCCCAGAGAATCAGCAAATCTCTAACCCGCACGGACTGACTCAAAACGGGTAATATGGCCAGAGCTGTATGTTCTGTGAAAAGCTCGGAGCGACCGATAATAACAAATAGGAAGCCTATAGGATAACAGAGCGCCAAAAACAGATGTAGCGCCTCCGTACTAAGGGAGCCACCGAACATCGAATAAATGGTGCCCATAAATAAAATGCTGAAATCTACTTCCAGACAGGCGGCGAACGCTGAAATAAAAAGACCTGTGCTCGACCGATTAAACTCATGTAAACCAGCTTCTATTTGCTCATCAAGGATTTGTTTTAGGCGCTTAGGCCTATCAGATCGCGGTTTATCCAATTCCCCCGTGGCTCTTCTCGAAAACATGTCTCTTAGCCTGCTCATAATTTGTTTTTTAGCGGTAGTGTATTGATAACAGAAGTAATTATCATTTTGATGCTAAACGAATTTAATATAACGTTCGGCTTTTAAAAACAGCCGACAAATTATAGGCTATCCTTTTACGGCTATTTGGAACAGTAATTTGGTTAAGATTCTTTCAGCGCATATCTTCGCATTGTTTATAATTGATCTAAATAATTTGTTGAAAATCAGGAGTGTAGTTGACCTTAACCCCGGAGAGAGTGGTGTTATTTCAGAGCTGCTTGATGGTACCCTGTCATTGAAGCTCCTGGAGATGGGGTGCCTGCCTGGCCAACCAATAACAATGAACTATACTGCACCTTTCGGTGATCCCGTGTGTGTAAGTGTTTCAGGGTACGATCTTTCGCTTCGGTTAGATGAAGCGATCAACATTTCGATCCAATAACTAATGGAGACGTCCATGCGAATTGCATTGGTGGGCAATCCCAACTCAGGTAAATCATCTCTTTTTAATCATCTTACGGGTCTTAACCAGAAAATTGGCAATTTTCCTGGTGTTACTGTTGATAAGAAAATAGGCTATTGTCAAATCTCTCCGGATACTAAGGCGGAGATTATTGATCTTCCCGGAACATACAGCATTTATCCTAATTCTACAGACGAGAAGATCGTATTTGATATTCTTGGGGATAAAACTAGCCCGCTATACCCTGATAAGGTAGTGGTGATTGTTGACGCTTCTAACTTCAAGCGAAACTTATTACTATTCACACAAATTTTCGATTTGGGCATACCTTGTGTGTTAGCGTTGAACATGATGGATTTGGTAAAAAAGTCCGGCCATGCTATCGATCATGCAAAGCTTTCAAAGGAGTTAGGTGTTCCGGTAGCCCCTATTGATGCGCGTAAAGGGAAGGGTCTTGATGACTTGATGAAGGTGCTGACTCTACCTGTGGGGCCACTCAAATCATTGATATTTCCGGCAATGGATTATGCCGAAGAAGCGATTGAAACCGTAAAGGAAGCTTTCGCCGTTGAGGAGGATTACCGTGCCTACCAGCTCCTACAACAGCATAGTATTAGTAGTAATTTAACAGAAAACGAAAAGAGCCTATTAAATGATATTGCTGTAAAGCATGAATTCAATAAGGATGAGTTACGCAGAAAAGAAACCTTAGAGCGGTATGCTGCCATCGGCGGGTTCATTAATGGCGCGGTTAGCCAAACATTTACTCATTTGCCAAAACGCTGGACGCAGCGCTTAGACCTCATATTTACCCATAAAATTTTTGGCTACGCCCTTTTTCTGGCGATCTTATTTTTAATTTTTCAGTCCATATTTGCTTGGGCGGAAGTGCCGATGGACTTAATTGATATAAGTTTTTCCAAATTAAGTTCTTGGTTAGAGGCGCTTTTACCAGCCGGTGTATTTACCAGTCTGATTACAGAAGGCATTATACCTGGAATAGGGGGTATAGTTATTTTTATCCCTCAGATTGCGATTCTTTTTGCTTTTATAGCCATATTGGAAGAGTCAGGTTACATGGCCCGGGTCGTTTTTATGATGGATCGGGTAATGAGAAAATTTGGTTTGAATGGACGTAGCGTTGTGCCATTAATATCCGGTGTAGCCTGTGCGATACCGGCAATTATGGCTACCCGGACTATTGACAATTGGAAGGAACGGCTCATTACGATTTTTGTAACGCCCTTAATGAGCTGCGCTGCGAGACTGCCTGTGTATACAATTATAATCGCGCTGATCATTCCTGATAAACTGGTACTAGGGTTGTTCAATTTGCAAGGATTGGCATTAATGGGGATGTATTTGATTGGGTTCTTTGCAGCGATAATTTCTGCAGCCGTGATGAAAGTTATTTTGAAAACTAAGGAAAGAAGTTTTTTAGTAATGGAGCTTCCTACGTACAAAATGCCCAGGTGGGGGAACGTTGGGCTGACCATGTATGAAAAGTCCAAGACCTTTGTTTTTGAAGCCGGTAAGATCATTCTGGCCATTTCTATTATTTTGTGGGTATTGGCATCTTACGGTCCAGCTGATAGGCTTGATAGGGCGGAAGAAATAGTTAAAGCTGAACATGCTGAGCTTGACGGAGAAGAATTAGATAATGAAATATCGGCATACAAGTTGGAAAATTCATACGCGGGCATTTTTGGTAAAGCCCTGGAGCCAATGATTGAACCATTGGGGTACGACTGGAAAATAGGCATTGCGTTAATCACATCTTTTGCAGCCAGAGAGGTATTTGTAGGTACCATGTCTACTATTTACAGTATTGGGGGTACTGATGATGAGACTACAGTGAAGAAGCGAATGCAAAACGAAATTAATCCGGAGACAGGTTTGCCCAGATATGATTTTGCTACCGGCTTTTCTCTCTTGATTTTCTACGCGTTCGCTATGCAGTGCATGAGTACACTTGCCATAGTTTATCGCGAAACTAAAGGCTGGAAGTGGCCAATGCTTCAGCTTATTTATATGTCAGGGTTAGCTTATTTTTCTGCATTACTGGTGTACCAGGTTTTTAAGTAACACAAAAACTAATTTGCACTATGTTATTATCAGAGAAAGACCAGCGCATTTTTGGTATGCCCTGGCCAGGAGCTGTTGATACGCCCGACAAGTTCTGTCATAACATGTTCAGTTAACCTAAAATACCTTTTTTCACTTTTAGTATGCTATTAACCGATTGGTATCGGGCATTTTTACGACTAAAATTACCACCACGTTTGGATGAGATTTCTGCTACGATTACAAGACCTTCATCAGCAGTTTCTTCCGTAAATAGATCTGCGAAGATGATAGGATCAGTTGAATGGTAGGTTGCGAATACAAAGTTTGCATCGCCTGAGCCACCTGTATATTCAATAACAACGTAATAGTCTGAATCCGGAGCAGCATCATCTACAACTAAACTTTCATAACCGGATTCGTTATCAGATATAGTATATGTTTTAGCTTCCGTGATGGTATTATTTTCATCTATTACCACGTCATAGATGGCAATCATATCCAAATTCACTGCATCTACGTCCATAGATCCTTCTACTTCCCAAGCCAGGTCCCATTTCATACCTGAATCCGGCCGTTGATCGTTATCTATGATGTTATAGGTAAATATTCTTTCACCTTCGTTAGGTAGTTGGAGATTACCGGTGACTGAGGTCAATTCAACGATTACCTTGCGCTCCGATGTCTCTACAAGAACGAGATCGTCATTGTCATCTTCAACTACATCAAAGTTTTCGATAATTTCATCATCAATTATTGTGAATGATATGCTGGTACTTTCGTCTCCTTCAGCCACTACCAATGGAGAGCTGCTCTCTACCGTGTAATCTCCGTTTATATTAGCGCTGCCGGTAAGTGAATATGAGATCTCACCGGCTCCAATGAGCGGCGAGCTGAATTCTATTAAAATTGTTACAGTTCCCACATCTTCATCGACAATTGCGCTTGTGTCGGTAAAGGATATAACCGTATTGACTACATCATCACCGTCATCGTCTCCACACGCAGTAAATAGAAATAACATAAGTATCGCCGAAACCAAATTAATCTGCTTCATAATCTGTCCTTTTAAATGATTTAAAGGGCTAACGATGAAGCATCGTTTTAATTAGATTTATTCAACACCAGGGCCGATTTTGTATATAAAAAAGGCAGTACCGTAAATCAAAGGTTGAAATTATGAGATATGGAGCCAGCGAATTACATCTGCTATCTATGAAACATACGCTGCATGGATATGAAATTACTTTAAGCCTGCTTGAAACTAAACTTAAAATAGATCAGTAATACGCTCAGAAAACAAATGATAGAGTTGGCTACAATTACCGGCCAAAGATTTAAGCTTACCCCATAGACCAACCAGACGATAGTACTGGTAAACACAATAAGCATCATGACAAGGCTCAAATCACTAACGCTTTTACTTTGCCACGTTTTATAAACTTGGGGTATAAAAGTTATACTGCTCAGAAGTGCACCGAAGTGACCTACTAATTCAATTCCATCCATATTGTTAATAATTTAATCGATATCCTTAAGATAAACTCTAAATTTTTAAATCGTCGTTCTCGGAAAAGGCAGGAATCTCACAAACGTAAGTTGGCAGGGTTTGAGATCTCTGATCAGTGTCCGAATAACGTTTATCTTAAAGGTATTGAATTACTGATCCACGACAAGCGGAAAGTCCTGCCCACGGCTAAAGGTATGAGGAAACTGCATTTTCCCTTTATACTTTTTCGAGAGTTCAGGCACCTGGTCATCAAGGTAACCTTTCAATTCATAAATTGTGATCTTTCCATCCTTAGGAGCGCCATCGGCTTTGCCTGATAGCGCCTCAAGCAAAACATAAGTGAAAAGCCCGTGGCCCAGTTCAGTAAACTCTGTAGCAAACTGCTCGCTGCCGGCAGCCGCCAGCACATGAATTCCCGTGCTTCTTGAGAGCTGGGCTAGCGCTTTCTCTTCTGTAGCTCCACGCTGAGCTAGTATTTCAGCCCCACCTCCCGATTGGCAAGCGTCAATGATCACAACTTGTTTCAGGGCCGCTATGGCCTTTAGTTTTTCTTGTAACTCACCGGCGTAGATCCCTGTCTTTTTCAATTTATCATCGCTGTAAAGTTTGGTATTATTGGTAGGTATGAAGTAAAAGTTGTTGTCCACCATACTGCCATGCCCGGCATAATATAAGTAGAGTACGTCCTGGGGACGAATTGAACCTTTTAACTCATCAAGCTTTTGTAAGATGTTCTTTTTGGTAGCTTCTTTATCATATATGGAAATGACTTCCACTTTATCGAATAACGACTTGGCTTGTGTCCTGATCAGATCAACAAAGCCCTCGGCATCGGCAGAAGCATAGTTCAGATTAAGCGACTCATTCTGATATTCATTGATGCCAATGGCCAAAAGATATAACGACGATTTCAGGTCACCGCCAAACTGTACTTGCACACGGCTCTTGTGCGATTCAATATTTCCTTTGCTTGACGCCGAAACTTCGATGACATTTACTCCTGGGACCAGATTGAACTTATGCTCCACAACCTGAGACCTGCCGGGTTTCACCTGTAGGTCTTTAGCAAGTATGGTCTTACCATTTTGGAAAAGCGTAGCCGTTTTGGCGCCACCACCTTTGTCCGTCACCTTGAATAATATATCGGCTTTTTGTTGGTCGTAGGCTTGATTGTTTTTAGGTGTTAGAATCTCAATTTCAGGTGGAGGAGATTGCTGCATCTTATCCAGCATATTCAAACGGTTGCCGGAGCGATTGGTGAATACGTCTTTAACCAGGTTCGGCTTATAAAATTCATCAAAAAATTGATCTGCACTGTAGCTTTCCATTCCTTTAACGAACACTATATTTTGGAAAGCGCCCTCCGTTGCATTGAAATGGCCATCAGCATTAACCGCCATCCATTCGCGTTGGCTTAGCGTGATATAGTTTACCAGTTCTTTCCCGTTAGCCAAGTCCCAAATGATCACCTCCCCGTTTTCTGAAGCGCTTATCAAATGTTTATCATCAGGGGTGAAGCACAGGTTAGTAACAGGTGCACTATGACCTTTTAATTCCTTTGTGACCACATAGTCACTTTCTGTGTTTCTGACCTTAATTGTGCGGTCTGCTCCTGTGGTGCATAACATACTGCCACTATTGCTGTACCGGGCGACATAGGTGGGACCCTCATGATCGGAAAAACGTCGCGATTGAAGTCCTGTATTCATATCCCAGATTTTGACTTTACCATCCCAACTCGTTGATGCTATTACAGGTAATCCGGGATGAATGTCAAATGAATGGATTACATCGGTGTGACCAATAAAGTTGCGAACCTCTTTTTTGCTATCCACTTCCCAAAGCTTAAGTGTTTTATCCAGCTGGGCAGCAAGAAGATAGATATCGTTATTAACAAACTTAAGTTGATAAGGGGATGCCTGTTCAAATACGAGGGTTGTTATTAATTTGCCGGTTTCACGATCCCAGATTTTTGCGGTTCCGTCCCAGCTGCCGGTGGCTATTTTTTTACCATCATCACTAAAAGCCACGGAAAAAATTACTTCTCGGTGGCCTTTATAAGTTACTAAGGCCTCCCCGGTCTGCACATCCCAAAGCTTAGCAGTATTATCCGAACTGCCGGTAAGCAGGTATTGTCCGTTTTTGGAAAACTGCATAGTAAGTACTACCCTATCATGTCCGATCAAATCTTTTATAATCTTACCTTCCTTAAAGTTCCATAGGCGTACCACCCGACCTAGCTTGCCCTTGGCCAGGTATTTACCATCAGGACTAATGGCTACATCATTCTTTAAATCAGTATACTTTTTAATGTAGCGATCCCAATAGTTGGCATCATAGTTTAATCCCCCTTTATCCACATGGTTCAGAAACCCATCAAGTATTTGTGTGACCTTTCCATTAGCTGCGTCTACTATCCTGATAATGTTGTCATCATTACTCAACGCAATGGTTTTACCATCGGGGCTCATACGCACATCTGTAATGTCCTTTTCGGCATCAATCTTTACCTCCCATAGCAATGTGTTTTTAGAAAGGCTGAACAGTTTAATGGAATCAAGCGTGGCCACTACAATTCGATCCTTTCCGTCAAAATCCAGCCCACTAAATTCATCAGGGTTAGTATAAAGGACTTTTTCTGTTGAGCCATTTTTTGTATTCCAGATCTTTAGATCACCCTTATTACTTGCAGAAATTACTTTGTCTGTTAAAGGGTGAATGAAAGTGCCACAACCTCCGCAAAACCCTTTTTCAGGTTTTAGGTCCATGAGCTGATCACCTCCTTCTATTTTATAGGTCCTTACGGAACGATTATCACTACCAAAGTAAACCATCTTATTATCCGGCCCGAAAGCTGCGTCTATTCCGTATCCAATGCCTTTGTCAGGGCTGACTTTATAGCGCCTTATTTCCAGGCCGGTGTTAATGTCCCAAAGGATAGCCTCCCAGTCAAAACCTGCCGTGAGCAGATATTTACTGTCCAATGAAACCGCCACAGAGGTTAAATAATCAGTATGGCCCTCAAAACTTCTGACCAATTCTCCTGTGGCTATATTCCAGAGTTTTGCCGTGTAATCAGCACAGCTACTGACAAAGTGCTTTCCATCCGGAGTAATGACCAGATCATTAATGGTAGATTTATGACCCAGGTATGATCTTATTTCTCGCCCCGTTGATAACTCCCATAGTTTTATGCTCTTATCGCGGCTACCTGATAATAAATACTTCCCGTCCAAAGTAAAGGCTACTGCCTTAACAGCTTCGTAATGCCCGCGCTGAACTACGGTTTCCAGGCGTTGGGAATGGGCGCCTGTATACAAAAACAGGGCTAGTTTTACAGCTAAAGCTAGATATCTCATTTGAAGGGGCTAATGATCCAATTTAAAGATACTTTTCGAAAAGTAGGGTATTAATAACTATATTGTAATCCACAGACCTTTTTAATCTATGACACGTTCAGGACTTATTTCAATCTTAATTTTGATGACTTTTACCTCTGCTTTATTCGGGCAGGCAAAATCACGCATACTTCCTTCAAATATTAACAAACCATCGATAAACTACTATGCGCCTTTTATAAGTGGAGATGGGCGCACTTTATTGTATCTGCATGATTACACGGATGAAGGTCATCATGCTATGATGACAGCCACCAAAAAAACGGTAAGTACTTGGAATGATGGCATAGAGGTCAATAAACTCATCAATAGGCCTACGCTGAATTTTAGGGGGGGGTACAGCCTTAGCTTTGATGGAGATATGCTCTTTTATTCCTCAAGAAAATCAGGGCTAGGAGGGTTTGATCTTTGGATCAGTAAGCGGAGAGGTACCGACTGGGAGGCGCCAAAAAATATGGGCGCCCCTATCAACTCTCGAGAAAATGAAGGTGGACCTTGTCTCTCTCCGGATGGAGAATTTCTATACTATATGCGATGTGAAAAAATGAGCGAGTATGGAGGAGCCTCAGGCTGCCGACTTGTGGTATCCAAGAGAAGATATTCCGGATGGGCAGAGCCGGTTGATTTACCGGCAAATATCAATACCGGTAACTCTCAGACTCCCCGAATGCTGTCGGACGGCGTGAGTCTAATTTTCTCTTCGGATAAGTTCGGGGGTGAAGGAGGATTAGATCTGCTTCTTACCAGAAAAGTGGGAGACGGCTGGTCGGAACCGGTTCCGCTGAGCTTTCTCAATACCGAAAAGAACGACCAGTTTGTAAGTACAGATGCAAAAGGGCGTTACATGTATGTCGGCCAAAATACAGGCAGAAATAGTCAGCTGGTAATGAAGTTGATCCCCGATGAATTACAGCCTGCCAAAGTCATGCGCGTGAAGGGAAAGGTCATAGACAGCCAAACGGGGCAGCCTGCCAAAGCCAGCCTTACTATTTTCAATATTGATGAAAGAGATCGCCTTTGGAACGAGAAGTTAGGGTCTGGCGGAGAGTTTGCGATAGTCCTGAATGAGGGAGCTTCTTATGATTTAGCGGTGGAATCGGAAAATCCTGATTTCATGCATTATTCTAAGGTCTTCAATCTCCAAAAAATAGGTTCACGTGATAAGCAGACGTTAAATATAGAATTGGAGCCTATGGTGTTGAATAAGTCTTATCCAACCGAGATAAGGTTCAAAGATCACGAAGCTACGCTAAAGGATAACTCTACTTTTGAATTGCGTAGAATATCTAATATGATGCGAAAAAATCCGGTAATGCAGATAGAGCTAACGGCTTATTTGGATTTATATAAAGTAGATAGTGTTCAGTCTGATCCGGATCTTACAGAACTCAAGATAGATTCTATATATGTAGAGCGTGAGATTGCCATTTCCGTGCAAAGGGATTCTGCCGATTTGGTAACGGACCTGACTAGCGCAGATTTTACTGAGCCTGACTCTATTCAATCTGATAGTTCTATGACTGAGTTTCAGGCAGAAGAGGACACCGTTAGGTATGAGACGATTCAAGAACTTCAACTAAAATACAACTACCATAATGATCGAACAGCGGCAGAAGTAATGGCCGTTAAAGATTACCTGATAAATCGTGGTGTAGATGAGTCCCGTATTCAAACTTTGGTTCAGGTCAATCAAAAAAAGGCTTGGATTCGGCAAGAACAAATGGGAGATAAGGAAGTAAGATCAGACAAAAACGAACAGATCAGGAGAATAGACATCAAGATCCTGCAGATGTAGCGCTTGCTAGTTCGTTTGTATAGGCACAACAACAAGAGTATTTTCCCACATCATGACCATATCTAATTCATCGTTCATTTGGTCGAATGAAATTGTGAACTGCTCAAAGAGATCTTGTGTTTTAATGGCAGGCACATCCACCTTTAAAACATCATTTTCCGGGTTTCTATTGGCCTTACCGGAAGGAACTTTAACGCCCCAACCCGGAATTTTACTATTGATGATCACGGTCCAGGTGTCTTGCTGTGGAATGGTCCATAGGCTATAAGTACCAGGTTCCAAAACCTGGTTTTTTATTTTGATGGATTGATTGGTACTAAAGGTGGTGGGTTCATTTGCACCTGTTCTCCACACTTCTCCAAAGGGAACTAAACCACCAAAAACTTCACGTCCCTTTTTAAAGGGCCTGCAGTAGTTGACTACGATACTAAGGTCATTACCCTCATGAACCGACATATCTGCTGGGCTGAATGACTTCGTATAAGAACGCATGATTATGGCGACAATAACTACTAGAGCAATTGTGATACTCCCAATAATAATAAGCTTTTTCATAGTGACACCTTCGATGGTGCTACTATTATACTCACTTCTTATTAATTAGGTTGCTCTTTATCATGATCAATTTTCTCACGGAGTCTACCGTTCTTATAATAATATCGCCAGGTTCCGCTTTTAAGACCCTTTTTATATTTACCTTCAGATTCTTTTTTACCACCCTGATAATAGTGCATCCAATCCCCCTCTCTCAGTCCATATTCAAAATTGCCTTGCTCTGCTAAATCATTGTTTTCGTAGTAATACATCCATGCGCCGTGGGGGACTCCATTCTGAAATTCACATTCTATTTCTTTTTTTCCGCTAGAATAGTAGTTGATTTTGACGCCATTACCGTCTTTCAAGGCGCCCGGATTTAATTCCTTGCCGGAACTCGTGTAAAATGGCGAAACCGTCATTAGTTTCCCCATTTCCCAGGTTTCCTCCTGCATCAGTTTCCCATCCTTGTGAAATAACCCCCATAAGCCTTCTTCTAAGCCATTTAAGAAACTTCCGATGCTTCTAAGCTTGCCGTCATCATAATAGTAAAACCACTGACCGCTTTGCTTATCGCTTACAAAGACCCCTTCTTCAAGTACGTATCCGGTACTATTGAAATACCTCCAGTTGCCGGTTTTTACTCCATTTTTGTATAAACCCTGGGTTTTTAGTTTACCATTGTCATGATAGCTGACATAGACGCTGTCTTTCCAGCCATTCCTGTAGCGTACAGCTTCAGCAAGCTGATCATTTTCATGATATTCCTTCCACGTTCCTGACGGAGTTCCCATGGCGTATTGCTTTTCCGAAAGAACATCACCGTTTCTATAAAACTCACGCCATTTCCCATCGGGAATGCCTTTTTTATAGTATTCTTCTTTTGCCTTCCTTCCAATGTTATAATTCTCAATCCACTGACCCTCTTTTTCACCATTTAGGTACTCACCCTCCTTAGCAATATAACCGAAATCATTATACTCCTTATAAGGTCCATTCAAAGTATCATTTTTATAAATCATTATAGCAGTACGTTCGCCATATACATTGAAAACCTCTGTCTTCCCATTTTTAAGGCCATCCATGAACATTTCGATATTACTTTTTTCGCCGGTAACATAGTATTGCGTCCACTTTCCTTGTTTCTTTCCATTGCTGAATGTGCCCCGTATACTAATTTGCCTGGTTGGAAAGTATTCAATATACGTAGTGGGGAGACCTTCTTCAAACGAGACTTTTGATCTTACATTTCCATCCCCGTAAAAAGTAGACCACACTCCAACTCTTATATTTTTGTCATATTCTCCTTCCTCAATCTTTGTATCTGTAGAGTCGTATACTTGCCATTTGCCCTGACGTAAACCACTTTCCGTATCGCCAATGGCATATACAGTACTGTCAGAAGAGAAAAGCCGTGTTTGGCCATTAAGGTTGTTGCTTAAGACAGAAATTAAAGCCAGTATTATGCTGACCGACCTATACCTTAATGAACTTTCGTTTTTATAATTCAACAGCACGGGTATATTTGCAATTACATTTTTAAACGGAGATATCATGGGTGCACTAATTGTGGTTTTAGTATTGTTTGTAGCAGCAATAATTTCGCCAATAATCCTTCCTAACAAATTGTTTAGCAATAATAAGCATGATATTGATGGGTCTACGGATTAGTTATTGCCGTAGCTTCAATTTCTACTAAGAATTCCGGCTTAATTAGATTGCTTACCTCCAACATAGAGGTAGCCGGTTTTACGGTGGTAAAGTATTCTTCATGAGCTTTTCCTACTTCATGCCACTTGCTGATATCGGTTACGTATATTCTTGTACGGATTACATCATTAAGTTCAGGGCCTAATTTCTGAATACTTTTTTCTATAATGCCCAAGATGCATTTAGTCTGTCTATAGGCGTCATCGATATATGCAGGTTTTCCGTCCTCTACAGCTACGGTTCCTGACACTTCAATTTGATTGCCAATTCTGGTGGCCCTGGAATAGCCCACTTTATTCTCCCATTCTGCTCCTGTACTTACATTTGTTCGCTGCATAGTTATTTGATTAATTAGCAAATAATTCAATCCTAATTTATGAAGAATATTTGTGTCTTTTGTGGCTCCAGTGTAGGTAGTGATCCACGTTTTGTAGAAGCGGCAAAGTCGCTTGGCCGGCAACTTGTGAGCAATAATATCCAACTTATTTTTGGCGGAGGAAAAGTTGGTTTAATGGGGGCCATTGCCGATGAAGTTCTGGCTCGGGGAGGTAAGGCTATTGGTGTTATTCCTGATTTCTTAATGGAAAAGGAGGTAGGCCATACCGGTCTGACAGAGATGCATATAGTAGAATCAATGCATGAAAGGAAGCAGAAAATGGCGTTTTTAGCAGATGGCTTCATAGCGATGCCTGGCGGTTTTGGCACATTGGAGGAGCTTGCAGAAATCCTGACATGGGTACAGCTAGAACTTATTAGAAAACCTGTAGCCTTATTGAATGTCAATGGATATTATGATGGCCTCTTAAATCAATTAGACCACATGGTAGAATGCCACTTTCTAAAACCTCAAAACCGAGAGCTGATACTTGAGATTAAGAAAATAGATACTGCAGTGGACCAGTTGAAGAATTATGAATTTGGAGACTTTTCAATCTGGGATAAGCTTGAAAAGATGTAAAACAACAAAAAATCACGCAAATTGGATTATTTGATTTGGACCAGAATGAAATTATGTTGGTAGGATGAAACTATTGATTAAAATTTCCTAATTTTTGTTGCAGAAGGTTCTTTATGGTTCGATTTTACCGAGTTGTTCTTTTTATTTTGGTTTTTGCCCTGCCCTTTAAGTTTGTACAATGTCAAAATCAAACGCTTGGATTTCATATTGTTGGAGATGCAAAAAAGGTAAAAATACCATTTGAGGTTTACAGCAACCTCATTGTAATCCCCGTCATTTTAAATAATCAGTTACCTCTGAAATTTGTACTGGACACCGGAGTCAGAACCACCATTTTAACCGATAAGGCATACAGTGATATCCTCAACCTTAGCTACAGCAGGAAATATACTATTGCAGGACTCGGAGGGGACAAGCTTGTAGAGGCATATGTAACAAGTGGTGTGTCCCTTACACTGCCTCCGGCGGTAAAGGGTAAGGGTCATTCAATGTTAGTTTTGGAAGAAGACTATCTGGAGCTAAGAAACTACTTAGGTGTAAATGTCAATGGTATATTGGGGTATGAGGTTTTCAGCAGATTCATAGTAGAAGTGAATTATGATACAAAAATATTGACCCTTACCACACCGGAGTTTTTCAAGAAAAAACGTAGCTATGATGAGATACCGATCACTGTAGAGGATACCAAGCCTTACATTAAAGGCCGCGTAGTTTATCATGATGGAAATGAATTAGATCTTAAACTTATGATTGATTCGGGCGCTAGCCATGGACTGTTTCTTGAAGAGGACAGCAATCCGAAACTCTATATACCAGAAAATCATATTAATAGCACGCTCGGCCGCGGTCTGGGGGGCGTCCTAAGAGGCAAAATAGCGCGCCTTGCCAGGTTTGAAATCGGAGATAAACATTGGGATAATTTGATTGCTACTTTTCCTCAGGAAGATCGTGTTCTGGATAGCTTAAAAAACACCACTGTATTTAGAAATGGATCCATAGGAGGGGAAATCCTCAATAGATTTAAAATCATTTTTAACTTCCCACAGGAAAAAATTTATGTCAAAAGGGGGAGGTCTTTTAAAAAAGCTTTCACCTATAACTTAAGCGGCTTAGTTGTTAAGGCAAAGGGTAGCGCTTTGGTTGATTATGAAATTGTTGCAGTCAGAGAGAAATCACCAGGAGAGGCGGCCGGATTCAAGAAGGGAGATAGAATAATATCTATTAACAGTATGAGTGTCAAGGATATGACCTTATCTAATATTATTGCCTTCCTTAACGCCAAGGAAAATAAAAAGCTTAGAATTCGCGTGAGGCGTGGAGATGAATTCTATGCAAACTCTTTTCGTCTGGCAAAACAGATTTAGCGCTTGAGGAATTGGTTTAGCTTATTTTTCTTCTGCTTGTAGTTAACCGTTAAGTACCGCTGCATCCTTTTGAACCTTATGGAATTAAAAATTGAACGATCTAAGGTGTCAGAAGTCAACGAATCTTTAAGTAAAAAATCCTGTGCTTCCTGAATAGAAGCCTCATTGTAATTGGAGTTTTTGATCACGGTAATTGGAATATGTCGGGTTCTTACGTGATTATTTAGATGCCTGACCAACTTAATCAGTTTTAGCCTCTCGAGATTGTCATCGATTAAAATGCACGCAGGATTGAATTGAGAAATTTTTTTCAATACGTTGCTTAGATCGAAATGTATTTCTGTTCTGAAAGTCCTGTTTTTAATGGACTTTAGCATTTTATATATCCAACCCAGGTCGGTAGGGTTGTTCCCTATCAAAAATATATTAACAGGATCCGATGTTTTAGAACTTAAAGCCGACATATCTTGCATTGTTTATAAAATCTTTAAACGTTAGTTTATTCGGTTTGTTGATATTTAGTGACAGGTATTTTAAATTTTTTTTTAGATGCGTCAGATTATAGTTATAGGAGGAGGTCTTGCTGGGTTGGTAGCATCTATCTTATTAAGCAGAAAAGGCTTTCAGATAAAGCTTTTTGAACGTAAAAAGTACCCTTTCCACAGAGTTTGTGGTGAATACATTTCTAATGAGGTAAGACCTTTTTTAAAGGAAAATGGCCTTTTTCCGGACATAGCCACGGCCGACATTTCTAAATTTCAGCTGACTTCGGTAAATGGTAAAACAGCGCATATGCCTCTTGATCTAGGTGGTTTTGGTGTGAGCAGATATGCTTTGGATCATTTTCTGGCAGGAGAGGCGCTTGATTCTGGGGTCGATATTATTCATGAAAAAGTAACAGATCTTAGTTTTCAAAAAGATGATTTTGAAATACGCACTGATAAGGGGGAATATGAAGCGGGGATCGTAATGGGCGCTTTTGGCAAGCGCTCGGTACTTGATAAAAGCCTTGACCGAGGGTTTATCAAGAAACGTTCCCCTTACGTTGGGGTGAAATATCACATTAAGTATGACCAGCATGAGCCGTCCACCGTAGCGCTTCATAATTTTAAAGGTGGCTACTGCGGTATTAATAAAGTGGAAAACGATGTATACAACCTCTGCTATCTTGGAGAGCGAAAAAACTTAAAAGATTCAGGGACCATTGAAAAAATGGAAGAAGATGTTCTTGCACAAAACCCCTTTCTTGAGAAGATATTTTCAACGGCCACTTTTTTGTTTGACAAGCCTGAAGTGATCAATGAAATTTCATTTGAAACTAAAGCGCCCGTAGAAAACCACATTCTCATGTGTGGCGATGCAGCAGGTATGATCACGCCGCTTTGCGGTAATGGCATGGCCATAGCTATTCACTCCGGTAAGATCGCGGCGGAAATCGTCATAAAGCATGCTTCTAAAGGTGCACTTAATAGAGTAGCCATGGAGAAAGAATACGCTCACCGATGGAATGTTATGTTTAAAAACAGGTTGCGCACCGGCAGGCAAATACAGAAGTTGTTTGG
>CALBPF010000180.1 GCA_937899105.1 uncultured Flammeovirgaceae bacterium
TGAATAACATGGGTGTGGTTCGTGTACGAGAAGGGTCCAATCACTTCATTTATAATAACTACTTTGAGGGGCTAGATCGCCGGTCCATATTTCTTCAAAATGAATCCTCCGACCCGCTATCCAATATTCATGTGTATTTCAACACAATTATTGCATCGGCAGAAGTAATTCTTGGTGGTGACGGAGGTAGTAACCCTCCGGAGAATGTAGTGATAGCCAATAATATTTTTGCTGATCCTAAAGATCAATTGTTTGAGGAATCAACGGGAAACGAAACCTGGTTAGGTAATATTTCAAACGGTAGCCTGGGAATAAGCAGACCTAGTGGAATTGAAGATACGGATCCTGGCCTGATAGCTAATGTTGAGGGTTTTTATCAAATAAGTGCCTCAAGTTCCGCAATAGATAATGCTGAATCCGGATTTCCTAGCATTCCTGACTTTCCAGGATTGGATTATGACACAGAAATTTCGCTGGATCTAATGAAACAGAACCGTCCCATTCCCATTACATCTAAAGATGTGGGTGGTATTGAATTTACAAGTGATTTAAACGTGCGTCCGCATGTCACAGATGAGAATACCGGACCTTCTTATCTCGGAGTTCCGCAAATAGGTTCAATTGATATTACTGAAACTTCTGGAGGTGGAATCATACTGGAACCAGCACTGCAGGAATACAATATAGGCTCTACCGTGACGGCAACCGCCGTTGCTAATGATGGATATAAATTCACAAATTGGACACTGGATCTTTCTGGGGTTGAAAATCCAATTGAGTTTGTAGTTTCTGGTGACATGGACATCAGTGCTGAATTTGAACCAAATATCGTACTCAGCCTAGAGGAGGAGAGAGAGCTATTTTTGATTTACCCTTATCCCTCTAATGAGACATTGACTATCGATATGACAGATAATTCTTATGCAACAGTAACATTCGAGGTCTTGACCCTTGAAGGTCGATTGGTTCTAAAAAAGATAGTGACTTCTTCCAATCCAACTGTCCTGATTGATATTTCAGAAATACCGGATGGACCATACTTAGTTAAGTATTTTTTGGGTAGCGATCAGGGTTTTATCAACTCTAATGGCATATTGAAGTTCATTAAGAACTAGGCAGCGAGCAGCACAAATCTTAATTTATTTCATATTTTTCCGGTACAAGTAGTCTTTTACATGAGTAAAATTGGTCCGTTAGATACAGCAGTATCACTTGATTCTTATGAGTGTACAATTGCTGTTGAGTGTTGTGTTTTTGGTTTTCAGGATAACGTCCTGAAAATTCTACTAGTTAAAAGGTCAATAGAGCCCTTTAAAGATTACTGGGTTTTGCCCGGTGGAGCCATGAATGAAGGAAAAACACTGCCAGAGTCTATTGAAGAAGTACTGAGCAATTTGACAGGTATCAGAAAGATTGCCTTAGAGCAAGTAGCTTGCTACAGTAATGTTGAACGGCACCCGATCAAACGAGTAGTCTCTGTTTCTTACTATGCTCTGGTAAAGCCTGAAGATTACCCGGTGATTCCTAAAAATTATATCTCCGATATTATGTGGTTCGAAATCGGTGATGTTCCTGAACTGGGATTTGATCATAACAGGCTACTCACCGATTCACTATCAAAACTTCGTGATAACCTGAGACAAAACTTAGTTTTTGGTGAATTACTGCCTGATTTGTTTACGCTCAAGGAGCTTCAGGAGTTATATGAAAACATCCTGGGGGAACGCTTAGATAGAAGAAATTTCAGAAAGAAAATCTTACAGATGGGCCTTCTGGTACCCACCAATGAGAAGAAAGCAGGCGTGAAGGGTGGTCCGGAACTTTACAAGAAGAAATAGTTGAAAATTCGTTGAGGAAAGTTGTAAATTTCCCTTTCTGTGTATAAATTACATAGAAATAGAATTCATCAATTTTAAGCTGATATGAACAAAAAAGTCGTAACATTTGGTGAGATCATGTTAAGATTAGCCCCTCCAGGATTTCTAAGATTTTCTCAAGCAAATTCCTTTGATGTAGTATATGGTGGAGGCGAGTCTAACGTGGCTGTATCTCTTGCGAATTATGGCGTGCCTGTTGATTTCGTTACACGTTTACCAAAAAATGATATTGGAGAATGCGCTTT
>CALBPF010000181.1 GCA_937899105.1 uncultured Flammeovirgaceae bacterium
ACTTATGCATTAAAATATTTATACGCTAGGCTACTTTTTAAGGGACGACTAACTAGGAACCGCTTGTACGATAAGGTAGGGCATAGGCTCGTAGGACAGGAGCGTGGTAAAAGTGTGAGCAAACAAAGTAACATCTTATTAAACTTAAAAAAAGACTTATATAGAATAACACAATCCCAAAATTCCCCTCAACTTATCCCCAAATGCATAGAGGTTTGAATTCGAATGAGTCATCTTTGTTTGGACTCAAATAGCTATATGATGATCGAACTATACCCACTAAAGTTTCATCCCGTTTTCAAAGAAAAAATCTGGGGTGGGAGTAAAATAAAACAAGTTCTGGGCAAAAATGATGTCCCTGCAAATTGCGGTGAATCCTGGGAGATTTCCGGGGTGGGTGGCAATGTTTCTTTAGTTAAAGAAGGGGCATTAAAAGACAAGTCTTTGACGCAGCTCATCGATACGTTTAAGGCAGACTTGGTTGGTGAAGCCAATTTTTCCAGATATGGAAACGAATTTCCTCTGCTCATCAAATTTCTGGACGCCAATGATGATTTGAGTATACAGGTACATCCTAATGATGAACTGGCGAAACAGCGGCATAACTCATTAGGTAAGACCGAGATGTGGTACGTGGTTCAGGCAGATGAAAATGCTAAGCTCATATCAGGTTTTAGCAAAACCACAGAGAAAGCGGAGTTCTCGGAAAAAGTGACCACCGGAAAACTGACGGAAATCTTGAATATTGAGGAAGCAAACCAGGGGGATACCTTTTTTATACCGGCAGGTCGGGTGCATACTATTGGGAAAGGTCTTTTAATTGCTGAAATTCAGCAGACTTCGGATGTCACCTACCGCATTTACGATTTTGATCGGACGGATACGAAGGGAAATAAGCGCGAACTTCATATTGATGAGGCCCTTGACGCCATTGATTATGGTGAAATAAATGACAGCAAAGTCAGGTATACACCACAAGACCAGCAGGTTGTAACCTTGGTTAATAGCGAGTATTTTACAACCAACAAAATGACCTTGTCGGAAAACTATGAACGTAGTTATCAGAGCCTCGATAGTTTTAAGATCCTCATTTGCATAGATGGTGCAGCTGAAATTGATTGTATGGGCCAGTTGGTACAATTAGAAAAAGGGGAGACCTGTTTACTGCCCGCGATATGCGATGGTTTCAAAGCTGAACCGAAGGGTTCGGTAACACTTTTAGAAAGTTATACTTAGTAAATTATAGCGATGAACAACGAATTGATCAAAGCCATTGAGGCTACCGGAAGGGATGCTAGCCAGGTAGAAGAGCAGTTGGCGTATTTTAAAAAGGGTTTCCCTTATTTAACCGTGGATCGTGCGGCCTCTATTGGTGATGGCATTTTACGGCTAGATGAAAGCCAGATTGAGGTAATGGTTAAGGTATATGAAGATACGAAAACTGATTTACAGGTAGTTAAGTTCATTCCAGCTAGTGGTGCGGCGAGCCGTATGTTCAAACAGTTATTCGAATTTATGGAGTCGGATGAGAACAATGAACCCTCAGATTTTATACAAAAATTTATTGACGGGCTGGATAATTTTGCCTTTCGGGGTCATTTAGATGCGGAGTTGGGTAAAAACGGAAGCTCTCTTCAAGATGAGATCAAGTCGGGAAATTACAAAGTAATTATCATGGGCTTGCTGGTTGGGCTGAACTACGGTGAGTTGCCTAAAGGACTACTGCATTTCCATGCCTATGATGGTTTTGTTCGAACCCCTGTGCAGGAGCATTTTGCAGAAGGCGTGGCTTATGCAAAAGGGTCCGGAAATAAGGTTAGACTACATTTTACCGTTTCACCCGAGCATCAACAGCTTTTTGAAGATCATGTGGAACAGACCAAAAAAGATCTAGGCAATTTTGATTTTGATGTAAAATTTTCCCAACAAAAAAAGTCGACAGATACCATTGCCGTAACACCAAATAATGAGCCCTTTTATGAAGACGATGGCAACCCGTTATTTCGGCCTGCGGGGCATGGCGCCCTGATAGAAAACCTGAATGAAATTGAAGGCGATGTGGTTTTTATCAAAAACATCGATAACGTGGTGCCTGACTATCTGAAGTCCGATACTATTCAATTCAAAAAAGTTATCGCCGGTATATTGCTGAATGCCCAGGAAAAAGTGTTTGATGCCTTGCATGAACTTGACGAAAACCAAGCTGACCTCCAGCGTCTCACGGAGCTTGCCAGGGACTTATATATTGATTTGGGGGATTTTGAAGGGTTAAGTTATGATGATAAAGTAATAAGTCTCAAAGCCTTACTTAACAGGCCGATTCGGGTTTGTGGTATAGTTGAAAACACCGGTGAACCGGGTGGGGGACCCTTTTGGGTGATAGAAAATGATGGTAATCTATCGCTTCAAATTGCTGAAACGGCTCAGTTAGACCCTAACGATGAGTCGACCGTGGACAAGTTAAGAAGGTCGACACATTTTAACCCTACAGACCTGGTCTGCGGTATACGAAACTACAAAGGTGAAAAGTTCGACTTGCTGCAATACCGCGATCCTGACACCGGCTTTATTTCAGAAAAGTCAAAGAGCGGAAGGCAGTTGAAAGCCCTTGAGTTGCCTGGCCTATGGAATGGCGCCATGGCAGATTGGATCACACTCTTTTGTGAAGTGCCGCTGATTACTTTCAATCCTGTTAAGACCATAAACGATCTCCTGAGGCCAGAACATCAACCGGCCTAAATAAAAACGTCTTTTAGAACGTTCTTAGACTGTTTGTTTAACTTTTTGTTTGAACTTTCAAACATTATTGAAAGTTCAATGTTCTGAATACAGAACAAAATATAAACATTCATGAAAACTATACTTCTAGCGGATTTAGTTGCTATCCCAAAAGATGATCCGGTTGCCTTTACCTTTTTCACAGGCTACATGGCAATGTTTGCAGCTTCTGTTTTCTTCTTTTTTGAACGCGGTCAGGTATCAGGAAAATGGAAAACTTCCTTGCTTGTTTCTGGTCTTATTACTGGTATCGCCGCAGTGCACTATTACTATATGCGTGATTATTACGCCGCCACCGGTACTAATCCTACAGCGCTACGATACATTGACTGGACGTTAACTGTACCTTTAATGTGTGTTGAATTTTATTTATTAACCAGACCGGCGGGTGCCAAAGTCGGATTAATGTGGAAACTAATTATTGCTTCTGCCTTTATGTTAGTAATGGGTTACATTGGTGAAGCGTTCGTGCCGTTGAATGCAGATGGTACGGCTGCTGATGGAGCGACGACACACAGCGTTATGTATGGTGTGTTATCTACTCTGGGGTATTTATATATATTATACACGGCATGGGCCGGCGAGGTCAAGAAATTAGGGGATGCTTCAGGTAATCCTGTGGTCGTTAAAGGTATAAGAACGCTTGCATGGTTTGTATTAGCAGGATGGGCCATATATCCTATCGGTTATATGTGTATGCCTGGAGGCTGGTTAAACATTGGTTTAGGATGGACATCGCAAAATGTAGATCTTTTCAATAATATCGCCGATGCTATTAATAAAATTGGATTCGGTTTGGTAGTATATGCAATCTCCAAGTCCGATACCAAGGAGGCAGCTACTGCCGGATTTAGTTTTAAAGTTCAAGTATAAAGTTAAAGTTAGTCGAGAAGTGGTTTCACGAACCACTTCTCAACTTCTTATTACTAATGATACGAGTCCTTGTCGTTTCTCTTGCCGTGATTGTACTACTCCTATCGATATTGGGGGTACGCTTGGAAGATGTTCAAGGTTATCTTTTCATAATAACTCTTGTGACGGTAGGAATACCTCACGGCTCATTGGATCACAAAATATTATTTTCTAATAAGCTGCCAACACTAAACGAAAAGCTAAAGTTCTATATTACTTACGTAAGCTTGATGCTAGTTACAGGCGTTTGCTGGTATCTGGAACCAAAATGGTCTTTCATAGGTTTTTTAGTCTTATCTGCTTATCATTTTGGCCAGTCACAGCTCTATTATGTAAATCTTGGGAAAGGTTTCTCATGGCTTATGTATTTGTCATGGGGTGTATTCCTATTATCGTCAATCATTTATTTCAACTTGACTGAGTGTCTCAACTTTTTTCTCAGTTTAGACCAACTCGAAGCCGCGTCTTATGTTAACTCAAGAATAATGGTACTGCTTATGATTGGTTCGGGAGGTTTATTGTTAGCTCTTTTAGTGGCCGCGTTTTTTTTGAGCTAAATTTCAATTTGGGATTTGGGATACGAAGTGTTGTCATTAATAGTTATTATCGCACTTGCCGTAAAGTCTACGGCGGTTATAACCTTTATTGTTTACTTTGGTTTATGGCATTCCCTAGTGTCGTTAACTCTGGAATATCAGCATTTGAAACATGGGTTAGCTCGTATTAAATTGTCTTCATTTATCAATTCACTGTTTCCGCATAGCGCCGTAGCCATCCTTTTTATGGTTAGTTTATATTGGTATAGCTTAAATAGTAACTGGGGCATCTCTCCTTACATGATGTTCATCGTTTTAATTTCGATAATAACAGTACCTCATTTGTTCGTAATGAGCAGATTATACAATCTTTTTGGTCAAAGATTCGTATAACTTCCAGAAATCTTTAGAATATCTGAAACTTATGGAATACAAAGAGGCAAGATCCGAACTTATTAACTTCTGGGGAGTCCTTGGCAAGTCCTGGGGAATCCCAAAAGCTATGGCTCAGGTGTACGCTTTTTTACTGGTTAGTAATAAGGCACTGTCAATAGAGGAAATAATGTCGGAGCTGAAAATTTCTAGGGGTAACGCCAGCATGAATATACGAAGTTTGATCGGTTGGGGACTCGTTCAAAAAGAGGTTCGACCCGGAGAGAGAAAAGAATATTTTTCCGGTGAAAGAGATGTCTGGCAAATGTCTCGTAAAGTAGCGTCAGAGCGTAAAAAGCGTGAAATTGAACCACTGCTTGCCAAACTGGCCCAGGTTAAGAATATTAATGATGGCGGTACTGCTGAAGCTAAGGAGTTTAAGAAAGTGGCTACTGAACTTTACGAACTTGTTAGCGCTTTTGATTCAGTGTTGAAAAAATTTATTAAAACCGATAATAAGCTCGCCATCAAATCACTCCAAACGCTGTTGGCGCTTACTTAATTACTTTAGCGAACTTTGCGCTCAAAAGAATGTGGATTAACCACAGCCCCTCTTTTTACCATTGCATTAACTGTTTCTACAATATGCGCATTTTCGGGTCCGCTAAAATTGGTCGGATTGTTTTGAAAGTAAAAGATCTCAAGCTGATCAAACTCACGTATATCCTCCGGTATACTTGCGATTTGGTTTGAAGAAATATCAAGGTTTTTAAGGCCCTGTAAACCTAAAATTTGCAGAGGAAATTCTGAGAGGTAGTTGTCATTTATACGAAACACCTTTAGATCACTTAATTTATTGATAGACTCAGGAATGTAGCTGAGCCTGTTATGATGTAGATACAGTTGTTTTAACTTAGTAAGCTGACCAATTTCTACCGGAAGATCATAAAGTTTATTATTTGACAAATAGAGGATCTCCATATTCTTGAACTTACCGATGCTTGATGATATTTTTTCCAGTTCGTTATGATATAGATCAATTTGCTTCAAGCCGGTCAAATCAAATAACTCTTCAGGAAGGGTTTTTAAGTCATTATTATAGAGCGATAAGCTCTCAAGACGTTTAAGCTGATTGATTTTAGGAGGTATTTCTTCAATGGAGTTATATGAAAGCTGCAGCTCCCTTAAATTTTTTAATGTCCAAAAGTTATGAGAGATGTAGTCAAGGTCGCATTTATTCAAACGCAGCCTTTCCAGCCGGATGAACGGCTTAAAGTTTTGGTTGTTGACTACTAAACAGTTTTCATTGATTTTAAGGATTTTCAGTTTCTTATTTTTTTTGAGCCGCTTTGGTAGTTGTTCGAAGTTGTTCCTGCTAAGGTTAATTTCTTCCAGGGCCTTGAATTTTTTTACTCCTCTGGGTAGCTTTCTCAGTCCATTATTGTGAAGATATAAGAGACTTATGCTCTTGTTTTTCTTGACCTTCAGTCTTCTTTCATCCAGATGGTTGCCCGATAGATTTATCCATCGCAAAGAATCCAGTTTATTGAGTCTTTTGTCCAGCTTTTCGATCCGGTTGTTACTTAGATCAATACTCCTGAGGTTGGTATAGTCAAAAACGAATTCCGGAAGTTGTGTCAGACGGGCATCCGCCAGCCGCAATATTTTAACGGTGTCCTTTCTAGTATTGACTTTGTAGTTGGCTATGCGATCATTGGCCTTTTTATAAGCCCTTTCAGCTCGTGCTCTTCTTGCCGAATCGGCTTGCTGTTGCGTCCACCTTCCCCTGAATTGAGCTTCAGTAGAAGTGGTAAAAATGACAAGTAATAGGACAATAGTTATTTGATGCCTTACCATACTACTAACTAAAGAATTAGTTGATAATTATACAAGGGTTTTCACGCTTAAAAGTGGCCGAAAAAGTGTAATTTTGAGTTTGGTTTAAAACTAATTATGAGCGACAAAGATAAGAAAGATAAGAAGGAATATGGGGCCGGTAATATCCAGGTTCTGGAAGGCCTGGAAGCGGTAAGAAAACGTCCGGCAATGTACATTGGCGATGTGGGCGTAAAGGGGCTGCATCACTTAATCTGGGAAGTAGTAGATAACTCCATTGATGAAGCTCTGGCAGGCCATTGTGATGATATTACGGTGACCGTTAATACCGATAATTCCATTACTGTTTCTGATAACGGCAGGGGTATCCCAACAGATTATCATGAAAAAGAGAAAAAATCAGCTTTAGAAGTAGTCATGACCGTGCTTCATGCCGGTGGTAAGTTTGATAAAGATACCTACAAGGTATCAGGTGGTCTGCATGGTGTAGGTGTTTCCTGTGTAAATGCACTTTCAATTTCGCTTAAGGCTACAGTACATCGTAACGGCAAATTATTTGAGCAAGAGTACGAGCGTGGTAAACCTAAATATGATGTTAAAGAAATAGGCACTACCGACAAACGCGGCACCACTGTTCATTTCAAACCGGATAACGAAATATTTAATGTAACGGAATACAATTACGATACCATTGCCTCCAGAATGCGAGAACTGAGTTACCTTAATTCGGGTATCAGCATTCACCTGATTGATTTGCGTGAGTTAGATGATGATAGCAAGCCGCGAAGTGATGACTTTTTCTCAGAGGGTGGACTTCGTGAGTTTGTTCAATACCTGGATAGTACCCGGGAAAAGTTAATCCCTGACGCTATTTTCATGAATAGTGAGAAAGGCGATACACCCGTAGAGGTAGCCATGAGCTACAACACTTCTTATACCGAAAATGTGGTATCCTATGTAAATAACATTAACACGCATGAAGGAGGTACGCATGTAGCAGGATTTCGAAGGGCCTTAACACGTACGCTGAAGTCGTATGCCGATAAATCAGGGCAGTTAGATAAGGTGAAGGTAGATATCAGCGGAGACGATTTTAGGGAAGGTTTGACGGCAGTGATTTCTGTGAAAGTAGCGGAACCCCAGTTCGAAGGACAGACCAAGACCAAATTAGGCAACTCTGAGGCCATGGGCGCTGTAGATACTGTGGTAGGAGAGATGTTAAATAACTACCTTGAAGAACATCCTAAAGAAGCCCGGGTAATCGTTCAGAAAGTTATTCTGGCGGCTCAGGCCCGTTTCGCGGCCAGAAAGGCTCGTGAAATGGTCCAACGAAAAAATGTATTGAGTGGCACGGGACTGCCGGGTAAACTGGCCGACTGCTCAAATAGTGACCCTGCGATTTGTGAGCTTTACCTGGTTGAAGGTGACTCTGCAGGAGGGTCCGCCAAGCAAGGTCGTGATCGTAACTTCCAAGCCATTCTTCCATTGAGAGGTAAAATACTGAATGTAGAAAAGGCACAAGAACATAAGATCTATGAGAATGATGAGATAAAAAATATCATTACAGCGCTAGGTGTAAGTTTTGGTACCGAAGAAGATGAGAAAGCGCTTAACATGGAGAAATTGCGTTATCATAAAATAGTGATCATGACAGATGCAGATGTGGATGGCAGTCATATACGAACGTTGATCCTGACTTTCTTCTTCAGATATATGTATGCGCTCATTGAGAATGGATATCTGTATATTGCTTTGCCTCCGCTGTACTTATTAAAGAAGGGGAAGAAAGAGCGGTATTGTTGGACAGAAGAAGATCGTGAACGAATAGTTAAAGAGCTGGCAGGAGATGGCAAAGAAGATTCGGTTTCTGTGCAGCGCTATAAAGGTTTGGGAGAAATGAATCCCGAGCAACTATGGAGCACAACTATGGATCCGGAAAGGCGAAGCCTGAAGCAGGTAACCATAGAATCTGCGGCAGAGGCAGATCATTTATTTTCCATGCTAATGGGCGATGAAGTAGCGCCACGAAGAGAGTTCATTGAGAAAAATGCTAAATACGCCAAGGTGGATGTTTGATATTCACAGCAGATAAAAAACGAAAGCCGCTCATTTGAGTGGCTTTTTCTTTTTTTGTAAATTCAGTGCATAAGTTGTCAGACCACTCTAAGTGGTCTGACGACCGATAGAATATGACCATCAAAGAAAAATACAAAGATTTGCTATCGCGCAATGCTGATGTTGAGTTAAAGGGAAAGAACCAGCTCTACACTTCTATGAATGGCCACATGTATAGTCAGACCAATAAAGCCGGGCAACTTGAGCTAAGACTATCAAAAGAGGACGACGCTGAATTTATGCAGAGGTATGATTCAGAACCGTTCAAGTCGTATGGCGCTTTTATGAGAGGGTATGTGGTGGTTCCGGACTCAGTATTGAAAGATCACGCTGAAATTGATAAATACTTAAAAAAGAGTATGGAATATATTAAAACGTTAGAGCCTAAATAACGCGATGCTGCTCATAAAGCATCTTTATCATTCCATCTTTAAGCCCAACATCGGGAACAACAATTTCGTTAATTCCGCCCTGCTGCATTACTGCAGCATAGATCTCAGAAGCAGGTATAATTACATCAGCTCGATCGGGGTTCAGTTGAAGTTTATAAACCCGATCCTCTGCTGTTGTTCCTAATAGCATCTCCTGTACCTCCATTAGCTCAGAAAGTGTCATCGTTTCACCTTTTAATTTGCCGCCGAGTTCAAATAACTTATTTATATTTCCCCCTGTACCGATCGCTGTTCTCAGCTCTTTGGTATCTGAAGCGCCGGTAATCCAATTCTTTATCTCCACCCATATTTCAGGGGAATCAAGATCATCCATATGTCGTACTGATCCTATTTGAAAGCTCTTTGAGCCAATGAGTTCCCCCTGTCTGATAAGATTAAGTTCAGTGCTGCCACCGCCAACGTCAATATGTATATAACTTAACTTGGTGTCCAGGTTTTCTGCTATTGCTTTATTGATAAGCCTGGCTTCTTCCGAGCCGTCAATGATGTGAATTTCAAGTCCGGATTGCTGCTGTATTTCGTCAGTTACCATCTTGCCATTTTCTGCCTCGCGCATCGCCGATGTAGCACACGCCATGTAATGGTCTACCTCATAGAGCTCGATGAGCAGACTGAATGCCTTCATAAGCTTGTGAAACTTCTCTATACTTTGAGGTCTTAGGCGCCCGGAAGTAAATACATCATGACCCAAGCGCAATGGAAATCGCACATATTCCAATCGCTTGAAATGATCTACACCCCTGTATTGAAGAATATTAGTTACCTGAAAACGTATTGCATTGGAACCAATATCGATTACAGCTAGTTTCATTAATGTTTACATTAAACTTCTACAGAGTTAATGAATAAAACATTTTCTGCCTTAAGTGAATCATTCTTTTATTATCTTCAATCTTTAATTCATAGTTGATGAAAAAATGAAGATAAGATCGTTGAACTTGACCATGAACGAAGGATTGTAGCTTTAGAAAGCAGAAAGAAAAGTTGATCTATGAATATTGAAGAAGTTTTAGGAGAAAGAATACTTGTACTGGACGGCGCCATGGGTACTATGATCCAGCGCCATACATTGGAAGAAGAAGATTTTAGAGGAGAACGCTTCAAAGATCATAACCATCCGCTGAAAGGAAACAACGATCTGCTATCTATCACAAGGCCTCGGATCATCAAAGATATTCACCGCGCCTACTTTAAAGCCGGTGCAGACATCGCTGAAACCAATACGTTCAGTGGAACTACTATTGCTCAAGCTGATTATGCTCTGGAAGATGCCGTTTATGACATCAATTTTCAATCAGCCCGGCTAGCGAGAGAAGCGGCGGATGAATTTACAGCTGCCAAACCTTCCAAACCACGTTTTGTAGCAGGGGCCATGGGCCCAACCAACAAAACGGCTTCCATTTCCCCTGATGTTAATAACCCAGGTTACCGCGGTGTTTCATTTGATGAGTTGGTTACGGCCTATAAGCTGCAGGCTAAAGCATTGTTAGACGGTGGAGTAGATCTATTACTTGTAGAAACAGTTTTCGATACGTTAAATGCTAAGGCCGCTCTATTTGCCATTGATGAATTATTCGAAGAAGAGGGTAAGCGAATACCAGTGATGGTTTCGGGCACTATCACCGATGCAAGTGGCAGAACACTTTCCGGACAAACCACTCAAGCCTTCTTAATATCCCTTGAGCATTTTCCATTACTAAGTATAGGTTTGAATTGCGCTCTGGGCGCCAAAGAACTTAGGCCCTACTTACAGGTATTGGATCGGGAGTCGCATTTTTTTGTTAGCGCACACCCAAATGCCGGCCTTCCCAACGAGTTTGGGCAATACGACCAAACACCGGACGATATGGCCGTCCAAATAAAGGATTTTTTGGACGAAGGACTTATCAACATTGTTGGCGGGTGCTGTGGCACTACCCCTGATCATATCAAGAGAATAAGTGAATTAGCAAGCCAGTACAGTCCAAGGGAAATAACTGCAGAAGTCTTTGCCTAGGCGCTTGACATTTGAATGAAGCCTGCCTCACTAGCCGAAATCAGAAAAGAACTCAAGCGCAGAGACCCGGAAGAGCTGGCAGCCATGTGTCTGCGTCTCGGAAGGTTTAAAAAAGACAACAAAGAGTTATTAACCTATCTGCTTTTTGATGCTCAGAACGAAGTGGAATACATACAGGCAATCAAATATGATATCGATGATATGATGGATGAAATCAACCGAAGTCATATCTACTATGCCAAGAAAGGCATACAAAAAATAGTAAGGCAGCTCAATAAAAACATCCGCTACTCCGGAAAGAAGCAAACTGAGTTAGAAATACTGCTTTATTTCTGTCAGGCCATTAAAGAATCAGGAATTGCCATTCATCGGAGTTCCGTACTCCAAAACATGTATGAACGTCAAAAGTTGAAAATACAGAAGGCGCTTTCTACCCTTCATGAAGATCTGCAGGCAGATTACAGGACAATGATAGAAAACCTGTAAGCTCATCAAGCCATGCTGGTAAAGAGGCCATCATATCGGGTTTTATTTTTAGTGCCCCCTGAGGTACACCTGTTAGACCTAGGTGGCCCTGTTCATGTATTTTATGAGGCAAAATCGCTTAATGCCGATATTACACTTCACTACTTAAGCTTAACTGAAGGGCAAGAAGAACAGTCAAGTGCCGGGCTGGTGATCAGCAATTTGAAAAAGTTTAATCAGTACTCCTTAATCGAAAACGACTGGCTGATTATACCCGGATTAGAATCTCACCTTCTTTTTGACCGGAACTTTATAAAAGAACAGCATGAGTTCTTTATTTGGTTAAATGACCAATCAGATCGTGGAGCTAAAATTTGTTCCGTCTGCACAGGGGCCTATATGCTAGGTGAAGCTGGAGTTCTTAACGGTAAACAGTGCACAACACACTGGAAATACATTGATGATTTTAAAAAGCGCTATCCACTGGTCACCGTTCATGATGACAGATTATTTGTGAAAGACCAAAATGTATATTCAAGCGCTGGAGTTTCCTCTGGTATCGATCTGTCGTTATATCTTCTGGAGGAAGTGTACGGACCGCTTTTTGCCACCAAAGTGGCTAAGGAGATTGTGATCTTCTTAAGGCGCACGGAAAACGATCCGCAGCTGAGCGTATTTCTCCAATATCGCAATCACATTCAGAATAGAGTTCATAAAATGCAGGATTACCTGGCACAACATCTTGAGAAAAAGGTGTCGATCGAAGAATTAGCTGAAGAGATGCATATGAGTTCTCGAAACATGACCCGGTTATTTAAAAAGACCACCGGTATCACCATCGGTAATTACATCGACAAGCTACGTGTGGAAAAAGCCGTAAGGCTACTGTCAGATGGAGAAAAAGTAGAGGTAACCGCCTTGAGTTGCGGGTTGAACAGCAGCAATCAATTACGGACCTTATTAAAAAAATACGCCTCAGTGCTTCCAAGGGAACTACTTTTGTAATTTGTCCTAATGCTGCGGATAGTTGTCCTTTTAGGAAAAGTCAACGATGAATAGATTTGATCACATCAAACTTAAATCGACCTATGAGACTTGTTCTGTTTATTGTAGTAATGTCCGTAGCTTTAACGGCGTCCGGTCAGGTGAGAACGGCTGAAAGACAATTTGTTTGCCCACCTTGCGGGCTGGAATGTGACAATTTGAAATATGAAAAACCGGGTGCATGCGACCACTGCAACATGTTATTAGTAAGAGAAGATAGAGTGAAAACAATTGCCTTTTATTTACAGGATGGAGTAGAGGTACTTGACTTTGCCGGGCCAATGGAAGTGTTTTCCTATGCCGGATATAACGTATTCACAGTTTCAAAAGAAAAAAAGAAGATCAAATCACAGGGCATATTAACAGTAGTTCCCGACTACAGTATCGAAAACGCTCCTGCAGCAGATATCTTGGCCTTTTTTGGTGGTAACTCGTCGGCTGCTTCGAATGACCAGGACGTGATCAATTGGGTTAAAGGTCAAAAGAATATAGAGTTTTACTTTTCGGTATGTACCGGGGCCTTTGTATTGGCAGAAGCTAATATCCTGAATGGAAAAATAGCGACTACATTCCATAATGCTTTAGATAATTTGGAATCTGGCTATCCGGAGATAGATGTGAGAAGAGATGTTCGCTTTGTGGATAATGGTAGAGTAATAACCACCGCTGGAATTTCTGCGGGTATTGATGGGGCGCTCCATTTAGTTGCCAAGCTTCAGGGACTGAACACAGCCAAACGCACGGCCTACTATATGGAGTATGACAACTGGACTCCCGGAGACGGTCTTATGCTATCTGATGACGACCCATATATACAAACCATAGCCGCTGATAAGTTAATGGTGTTTACGGGAACTTATGAGTTTGAAAACGGCGAACAGGTTGAACTCACTTATAGCCCTGGAGATGTGGGATTACAGGCTAAAGTAGGAAATACGCTGTATCCACTTTATCATGAATATAAAAATGTTTTTTCAGATGTAACCGGTAAACCTGTATTCTTTTCCGGTAATGATGAAGGAGAAATAATCGGTTATTCTAACACGAGAGAGGGCAAACTCTTCAGAAAGTTAAACTGACTTAGCTTGGTTCATTTTGGCTGGAACTTCTCTTGTGCCTCAAATAATAAATGAAAGAATAAAAGACTGGAATCAATACCAGCCCAAAAGTCCCGAAATAGGAATAACGATGAAATAGCGTCTTCTCGATTATCTTATGCCGGGACCTGCTTTCTTTATTTCCGACTTAAGGTACAGCAGGAGTGGATGGATCGAAGTGTGGATAAAACATTCAAATTGCCTGTACAAAGCGACGTACCCACACTTTTAGTCAATGGCTTTGATCCGGCAACTCCTGTTTCAAATGCAGAAAGTACCCTACAATACCTTTCTAAGGGGCAATTAGTGAAGTTTCCAATGAATAGCAATAGCTTAATGAATGCTTGTTTTTTTGAGTTGGTGAAAGCCTTCCTTAATGATCCTGAATCTCCGGTTGATGCGTCCTGCGCGCAAAAAAATGACGGGTTCAATTGGGAATATCCTTCCTTAAACCGAACGCCTATTCCGTATCAAGGAAATCGTAGCCCCGGCTATGAGGGCTAATGAAATATAAAGGAATGCTCCGCCAATGGAGGTGAAACTTACCATGGGTTCTGTGAGAATAGGGGAGGCAAACTGCCCTAGAAAGATGAAGGTGGTTAACAAACCTAAAATTTTACCTCTACTCTCAGGGGTTGAAAGTGTTACCAGGCATAAGTTAGAATTTGGCATTATCAAACCGGCTCCTGCCCCTGCAATGAACAACCCAGGGAATACGGTAAAATAGTTAACTGCCTGTGATAGAATTAGAAATCCTGAACCTGTAAGCAAAAACGAAATACCATAAATTTGATAATGTGTGAACCGTTGCTTTAATCTTGGATAGTTAAAGGCGGCGATACCAGCTATCAATGTCGAAAATGCCAAGGCGGCTCCTGCAGCAGCATTGCCTACCTGAGCTACTTCCTGAATTAGAAAAGGTACATGCACCGGTATTACATAAAAAGTGGTCATTCCCAGGAAGGACAACAAATATACAATCCAGGCCACGCCGGGTATTTGAGTGGATGTTGCCTCAGCGTGTGAAGCTAAAAAGTCTCGCTAGGGCTCTATCAGGAAAATAATGACTAGAGGAAAAACGGCAAACGCCATAGCATAAATAAGAAACGGGTAGCGCCAGCCAACATCTGCTAAAAGGCCGCCACCCGTGATAAAGATAGCGCCGGCAATAGCCATTACACCGGACTGAATACCGAGAAACTTCTGGCGTTCGCTGCCATCAAAATAATCGCCAATGAGCGCTACTGAAGTCGTCATAATTCCACCTACGGCTATTCCCAAAAATGCTCTCCCAACCAGTATTTCCAGGAGTGTATCTAAATAAAGCCCTGAAGTACCTGCGACACCATAGACCAGAAGCATAATGAGTAGCAAAGGTATTCTTCCATACCTGTCGATAACCCAGCCTGAAAGCGGCGCGGTAATAGCGATGAAGAGGCCTGGAATAGTAAGTACCAACTTCACCATCGCTTCTGCATTAGAATTTTGAGGAAAAGCCCTGGTCATTTCGGGAAGGGAAGGAGCTATGGTAGCGCCAGCCATCACCGTCATCATACTGGTGAGCAAAATGGTGATTTTAACAGCCAGGTTTTTATTAGACTCCACTCAGGTTTCTTTACTTACAAGTATATGCTTAAGTGCATTTAAATACTATCGCTTCATACTTTTGGTGCGAGAATTCATCTTATAAATAGGAAATCCCTCAAATTGCTTTAAAAAAGACTGAAAGAATGTATTTTGCATGATTCTAAAATTTTGATCATGTCGAAAAACGGACTTCTAATTCTTATTACATCAGTGGCGGCTCTTGGGGGCCTTTTATTTGGCTATGATACCGGGGTCATCTACGGCACTCAGTTTTATTTCAGTAAATACTTCGAGCTTGAAGGCGCAATGAAAGGGTGGGTGGTAAGTAGCGCGTTGGTAGGTTGTTTTGTTGGGGCTGTATTTGCCGGCTATACTACTCGGATGATTGGAAGAAAGAATAGTTTGATTATATCCGCCATCCTTTTTACCATTTCGGCATGGGGATCTGGATTACCTTCTCTCTTACCCGAATCTATACCCTTACTGGTAGTGTTCAGAATTATTGGCGGCTTAGGAATTGGTCTGGCGTCTATGGCAGCTCCTACATATATCGCAGAAATTGCCCCGGCTAATAAGCGTGGAGTTCTCGTTTCATTTTACCAATTGGCCATTGTTACAGGTTTTTTTGTAGTTTTTTTAGCCACTTATCTGATTGGAGAGAAGTTCACTCCTGAAGAAAATGTGAGCGAAGGCTGGCGATGGATGTTTTGGTCGGAGCTAATTCCGTGCCTCCTGTTTTTGGGTTTAACGTTCTTCATTCCAAAAAGCCCACGATGGTTGGTACAGGTCGGCCGCGATGAAGAAGCGCTTTCAGTACTTAACAAACTGCATGAACCTACAGAAGCGAAGAAGGAGATTGGTGAGATCAAGCATTCGTTACAAGACGAGGAATCTGCGTCCTCCAAGACGGTATCAATATTTCAAAAAGCGGTATTACCCATCATCTTGATAGGTTCAGCCTTATCTTTATTGCAGCAGTTCACCGGAATTAATGCAGTACTCTATTATGGTGGTGATATTTTTGAGAAAGCTCTTGGTTATGGGCAGGAGGATATTTTGGCTCAACAGATCCTGTTAGGAGCAGTGAACTTCGGTTTTACCTTTGTTGCTATGTATACCGTGGATAAATGGGGAAGAAAACCATTGATCCTATTTGGTTCGTATGGCATGTTGCTGGGTTTTATACTGTTGGGAGGTTCTTTATATTTTGACCAAGTGGGTATTGTGTCGCTTATTGGTGTACTCATGTTTATCGGATCTTTTGCTTTGAGTATGGGGCCTGTTACCTGGGTATTGCTTTCGGAAATGTTTCCGAACAGTGTAAGAAGTGCAGCAATGTCGATTGCCGTGGCTGTACAATGGGCCGGGAATTATTTAGTGTCACAAACTTTCCCAATCATGGCTGAAAGTGAAATAAATGTGAGCGGTGTATTTAACAAATCCTTGCCTTATGTGGTATTTGGCATTTGTTTAATCATTCTGATTGTATTCATCAAGACATACGTTGTAGAAACTAAAGGAAAAACCCTGGAAGAGCTTGAAGATGTTTGGGCCGAGCAGTATGGTAATATAGAAAGTTAATGTACCCGGCTGTTTGGGTACAGATGCCATTATTAACAAATTCTTTTTTTGATTGAGAATTAAAATATCAGCGCCGGAAACTAGTTTTAAAGCGCCGCCAGCAGCAGATTACGACATCTGTGTTAAAGTAGTGATTGTTTGAATTTCTTAATACAACCCAAATTCCAGGTTCATTTTACTTTCAGAACCGATGTAAAAACCCTCGTTCATTAAGCCTTTAATGATATCCATATCCTTTACTTCCTCATGATCGGAAATATCAGAGATGTCTCCTGATATTGTTGTGCTCTTCCAGTGCATCCATGATTCACACTCGGTTTTTGGCAGATTGTTACCCTGCTCATCGGTTGTGAATGCTATTTTCCAGCGTTGTTCAGGGCAGTAGAATAAATTGACGGTTAAAATAACCAACATTATATTTTGTATTTACAGAGCAAAGATAACGGCTTTATCTCAACTTATGTTTTAATATACTAACAAAAAAATGTTAATCTGAACCCATGTAATTAGTATTCGTATTTCCATTTTTTTTAGGACATGACATTTGTCATTTTTTTTTACAGGTATGCGTACTACATTCAAATATATCTTTTGACGACCAGTCAATAGGTACTAAAAGGAGGCTGTACAGTGATCTGCTTTTCAACGGAAATGCAGATACTAGCCAACCCAAAGGCGAGCACGGCTCGCCTTTTTTTACTCATTATTACATTACATGAACCCGCAAGTATCAGCGCAGAACAAGTACCTCTAGCTGATTAGCTTCATTGCCATGGGCGCTATTATACTTTTTTTGACAGGTCGCTATTTATTCCTTTAAGTATAGCTGCCCTCATCAGCTTTAGGTCTTTTTTGAATGACAAAACCTATGAACCGTTGTGGTAACTTTCTTAGCTGAAGAT
>CALBPF010000182.1 GCA_937899105.1 uncultured Flammeovirgaceae bacterium
CGATCAGTTGTACGGTAATTACCGCATCCCCTTCCGAGAGCTGACTGATCACTTTGTGGATCACCGGAATTTCGAGGACTTTTTCTTCGATCTTTTTGGTGCGCAGATCGGTCGACGATAAGGTCGCGCCCTGGGGCATGGTTACAAAGAGGTTCATTTCCGTAGTCTCTACCTCGTTCAATGCCGCGACACTCACCAACAGACTTAAACCAATAGTGACAAAGAAGAGCACTAACCCCCCGATAATGGTAAAGGCCGGTCTTCTGAAGCAGGACTTCAGGACCACCAGGTACATTTGAATGATCCGTTGACGGATAGAGGCATTTTTGATCAATGGGGCTTTGTTCTGATCTTCTTTACCAATAGCGGTGTGTGCCAACATCGGGATCAGTACCAACGCAACCACCAGCGATACCAGCAGTGTCGAGATGATTGATACCCCGATATGGGTCCCGATCATAGTCACCAGGAAGTTGGAAGAGAAGATGAACGGTAAGAACACCGTTACCGTGGTCAGCGTAGCGGCAATCACCGAACGCATTACTTCTTTGGTGCCATCTACCACCGCTTCTTCAGCGGGTTTCTTGTTGACCACGTGGCGATAGATGTTCTCAATCACCACCACACTGTTATCCAGCAGCATGCCAATGGCCAGCGCCATACCGATCAGTGTTAAGCTGTTGATGGAGATGTCGTAGGCATAAAAGAAGTTGAAAGCGGTATACACCGAAATTGGAATCGCTAAAGCAATACTGAGAATAAACTTCAGTCGTCTCAGAAACACCCAAAGCACGAAGATCGCCAATAATCCTCCCGTAATGGCCAGTTCTTTGATCTGGTCAATGTTTTTGGTCATCAACTCTGCCTGATTGCTTTGCACCACGATTTGCACGTCCAAAGGCTCGAGATCGGCGTTGATCTCATCGATGGCGGCCGTGGTTCGGTCGGAAAGCGCGATCAGATTGGCCTGTGTATCTTTAGAAAGTCGTAAGGAAACCGCATCCTTGCCATTGACCCGGCTTAAGGACGTTTGTTCTTTCACCCCGAAGTAGACTTCGGCTACGTCACTTAAGAGCAATGGCCCTTTTTCCGAAACCACGAGGCTTTGAATGTTTTTGATGTCTTTCAATTCAGCCGTGACGTTCACAAATACCCGTTGACCGTCACGCTCCACCTGTCCGGCAAAAGCGCTCTTATTGGAGTTTTGAGAAAGTACGTTGTTAATGGTATTGGGTGTAATGCCGATGGCTTCACAGACCGCATCGTTCATGATGATCTCTATTGTCTTCTGTCGTCCACCAAAAACTTCTACGCCCCCAATGCCGTCTACATCGCTTAGGCGATCAGTGATGTATTGATCGGTCACATTACGGACCCGGTCCACGCCGCCACTTCCCAGCACCTGGAGTTCCATGAAGCTATTGGTAAATTGATCGGTATCTATCTTAATGATGTTGACCACAAATTCGGGCGTCAGGTCAGACTGCATGGCATCTACCTTCTGTTCTAATTTGAGATAGGCGTATTTGAGGTCTACTCCCTGATCGAAAGAGATGAAGATCAGTCCCTGACGGCTATTGGCATTCGCGGTGATCTCCTCCACACTACCTAAGGTGCTGATCACACTTTCCAGCGGGATAATGGCCTGGCTTTCCATATACTTGGGGTCTACTTCAGCAGTAGAACTTACCTGGACGATCAGTAGCGGCAATTCCACGTTCGGGAAAAGCTCCACGGGTAGCTTATTGTACGAGATATAGCCCATCACCGAAAAACCGATGAATAGCATCGATACCAGGACCTTGCGCCGGATGATGGTATGTAAAAGTCCGTTCTTACGCATGTGAAGCTTCTCCTATGTTCTGTTTTGAACCTTTGATCCAGCTCACCAGGTTTTCAATACTCTCGTAGAAACACGGGATCACTACCAGGGTGAGCAAGGTAGACGTCACCAATCCTCCGATCACTGCGATGGCCATAGGAGCGCGCAAAGCGGCACTTTCACCAAATCCGAAGGTTAATGGCAGCAACGCAAGAATCGTCGTAAGACTGGTCATGATAATGGGTCTGAACCTGCGCTGCCCGGCATCTAGTATAGCTGCCCGTAGGGGCATTCCACGTTGTTTGTTTTTGTTGATACTATCCACCAGTATGATCGAATCGTTCACGGCAATTCCTGTAAGCATGATGATTCCTATAAAGGCCATCATATTGAGTGGCATACCCAGGATAAAGAAGGCGAGAAGGGCACCCACTCCCGCCAAAGGAATGGTTAACAAAATGGTGAAAGGGTGGAGCAGCGACTCAAATTGCGAAGCCAGCACCATGTACACCAGTAACACGGAGAGAATAAGCGAGAAGGTCAGGTTTCGCATGGACTCCTGTCGCTTTACTTCGAGACCGGCCACATCTATTTTGTACTGGGGTGGAACGGAAAGGTCGGCAAAGGAATCTCGTATGGACTTCACTACTTTATCATAGGGTTCTTCCTGATCCACCCGGGCACCAATAGACACCATACGGGTCTGGTTTTTTCGGTGAATCGAGTTCGCTGCATATTTTATATTGATCTGTGCAATCTCACCTAAGGGAAACTCTCGTTGCTCACTTTTGATACGCATATTTTCCAGGCTAGCCAGGGTGAATTCCGGCACTTTGATCTGGATGTCCTGCATTTCGCCACCTCGCTCAATGCTGCCGGCATTTTTACCCTCCAATTGGTCTTTGATCTGATTGATTACCTCTTCGATGGAAAGGTTCAGTAATCCAGCTCTGTACTTATCTACATCCACCTGGATTTGCGGAACACCTTCTTCCAGGTTGGAGACCGGTTCGAAAATATCACCGTTTTGGGCCATAATCAGCATCACGGAGTCCGAGAGTGGCCTAAGGTTTCTGAAATCTGCCCCACTGATCTCTACTGCAAGAGGCATCTCATCGTCACCAAGGATCGAGTTTAAGGCGCTCTCATCATTTGAAAACGTAGCTTCCATACCGGGAATGGCTTCGAAGTAGGAGGAAAGCTTTGCGGTAACGGCGGCAATCTCCAATTCGATATCATCTCTGAAGATGAGCTTCAAGCTCGCTTGGTTTTCATCATAGACATTCTCGTTTTCAATACCCGACTGACTTTGTTCTGCCCCGATGTGGGCATAGATCTTGTCGATCTGCTCGGGAAAAAGCTCCCTGAGCTGACCTTCTACCTGTCCCACCGTTTTAGAGGTTCTCTGTAAAGGCGTGCCGTTGGTTAAGGTCAGGTCTACCGATATGGCTCGGGTACCGGATTGTGGCATGTATTCACTGCCAATGATATCAATGAGTTGGTAAGCACCAAAAACCAAGACAAATGAGATGGCAATGAAAGCGATTCGATAGCGTAGTACTTTATCCAGAAAGTTGCGATACGCTGTGAACTTCACTGCCTTAGTTTCCTGAACTTTCTTGTCCTTTTTAAAGATACGGGTAAAGAGCATGGGAATCACTAAAATGGCTACTACTAAGGAAGAGATCAATGAAAAAGCTACGGTCCAGGCCTGGTCTTTAAACAGCTCTCCGGAAGGACCCTGAAGGTAGACAATCGGCAGAAAAACGATGATCGTAGTGAGGGTAGAAGCCGTGATTGCTCCGCTCACCTCACTCGTCCCTTTAATCGCTGCGTCAATGACACTTAACCCTTCCTCACGTTTTTTAAAAATGCTTTCCACTACTACAATGGCGTTATCCACTAGCATTCCTGCCCCCAAAGCTAACCCCCCTAAAGTCATCACATTGAGTGTCAGGCCGTTGAAGTACATGAGGTTAAATGTGGCGATGATCGAAATGGGAATCGCGATACTGATAATGAGAGTAGAACCCATTCTGCGGAGGAAAATAAATAAGACGATCATAGCGAATAATGCACCATACAACCCGGATTCTTTCACCTCATCAATGGCGCCCTGAATAAAACGACCCTGATTCTGGATGATCACGAATTCATGGCCAGGTATGGAGGTCTTGAGTTCATCTAAAACCTCTGTCAATTCGTTTACGGCATTGACGGTGTTGTATTTAGTCTCTTTGTAGATAGACATGCCCAAACTTCTGCGTTGGTTCACCCGAACAATGCTGCTGGCTTCTTTATCTGCTACCTTTAGTGTAGCCACTTCTCGAAGCAATACCGGTACTTGATCGGACGTAGAAGTCTGATTATTAGTAGATTGTGAATTTTCAGTTGAAGTAGATTGAGAAGCTGTCGCAACACTTCCTTGGCGCGTAGTGTAACCCACCACCAGTTCTTCCAGGTCTTCAGGTTCTTCAATGATACCCAGCCCTTTGATTACGTATTTACGTCCCAGTTCTTCAATGAAACCCCCAGATACATTGCGGTTGTAGTTTTGAATTTTGGGGACCAGGTCATCGACGGTCAGACCAAAAGCCGCCAATAAATTTGGATCCGTTTCAAGGATAATCTCTTGCTCTTGCTCACCGGCTAGTCTTACTTCAGCCACTCCGGGCAACCGGATAAGCTCATTTCGGAAATTGTTTTCTGCCACCTTACGAAGCGCTTCAAAATCGTTAGAGTTCGGGTTGTAGAGTCCCAGAATCATAATGGGCGTAGCATTAGGATCGAATTGTGAGATAACGAATTCATCAATTTCCTCGTCCAATGAGAAGCTAGAGAGCGACTTCTGCAAGTCCAGAAAGGCTTCATCCATGTCTTTACCCCAGTCGTAGCGAACGGTAATACGTCCATAGCCGGTTTGACTGATTGAGCTTACTTCTACCGCACCATTTTGCCGGATGGCTACGGATTCAATATCTTCAATAAATTGTTTTTCAACCTCAGATGGCGGCCGGATCCCTACTTTAAGCTCTACGAATAGCGTGGGGTTCTTCAGATCTGGGAATAGTTCTATTCCCAACTTACCAAAAGAGATCGATCCTAACAGAATGATGGCCAGGACCATCATCAGGATAGAAATAGGGTAGGCTACGGCAAGTGAAACGATTTTTTTCACGATGTTGTAATTTTTATGAATGAGTTTTTTGTGTATTTAGGTCTGTGGGGTGTGTGGAACTGCAGACCTAAGATAGGTTGGTTCGTAGTCGTCAGACCACTGGAAGTGGTCTGACGACTATAACATTCTTCAATCCAATGACCCCGGCTCGCCAGCTGGCGAGTGCTTGAAAAGTCCACTATAGGGGAATTAGGGGTGCTATTAATGAAAAAGTTCATACGCTAACTTTTGAATTACGCTAACCTTCGACTTATTCCTCAACGTCTCAAATCCTGAGACTACCAGGCGATCGTTCAGTTTTAAGCCAGTTAGCACTTCAATGGCATCCAGGTTTTCCAAACCAGTGGTGATCGTTTTCTCTGTAGCGATACCGTTCTCCACCGTAAATACCACTTTGCCGTCCTGACGCGAGATCACCGTTTCCTTCGGAATAACGATGGTACTGTCTCGCTGCTCCGAGAGAATGGCCGCTTTTATGAACATACCGGGACGCAGTAAACTTTTACCATTATCGATCTCCAACACACTTTGAAACGTACGAGTGTCGGCATCCACGACGGGAGAGATCTGATCGATCCGGCCAATGATCGTGTCTTTGGCTACATTGTAGTTAGTGATCTGTACCTTCTGATCGAGCGTAACCTCCGGCAAATGCTTTTCGGGAAGTTTCACATCCATCAAGAGTCGGTTATATTCCATCACCTTGAAAAGGTTTTGAGTCTGCTCGATACGCACGCCCTCAGTATAATAGGGTAGTTCCACAATTACCCCGTCAAACGGAGCGCGTACCGACATTTTAGCCAATTGTATTTCGGCATTTTCAAAGGAGTATTTCGCATTCACGTACTCAATGGAAGCATTTTTCAATTCTGTCTGGGTCACACCTCCTTTATCATATAATGATTTTTGCTTCTTCAAGTTGTTTTCAGCTAGTTCAAGGTTGAGCCTTTTACCTTCAAGCTGTAGGTTATTTTCGTACTCCCTGTCTTCCAGTTTAATGATTACCTGACCGCTTCTCACTCTATCTCCAAGGGCAAAGGCCTTTCCCGTTGCCGGATTGCGCTGAAGGCGGTAAATACCCGCTAACTCCGATTTCATAGTACCTTCTTTTGAAGAATACACTGTACCGGTGGTTTCTATGAATTTAGAGATCGACTGTGGTTTGATGCTCATCACAGACACTGGGATCTTGATTTCCGTTTGGATATTAGATTCTTCGCCGTTGCAGGCTATGAACAGGATAGCTAAGGCCAGGGGTAGAAAGGAGTGTATTAATCTTTTCATTTTGATGATGTTGTTATTTCGAATGTTATCTAGAGAGTTCAAGCTACTAAGCCTAAAGTTATCGTCACTGCCAGCCTTTCTGGGAGACTGTTTAGCATATAGAAAGGCGCGGCAGTCTCCTTGTTTGGGGGATTGCCACGGTCGTTCCTCCCTCGCAATGACGTTTAATATTTTGCTATGTGTAAGTATTGTATTCATGCCTAGTAAGTATCTAATTCAGGTTGAGCAATAACCGGTTGTTGTTTTTCAAAGTCGTAGAGTGAAAGTATCTTCAGGTTCAACAATTCAATCTTGTAGTTGATCAGAGCCGCGGCTAGCTCACTTTTCTTATCCGAAAGCTGGCTTTGGAATTGATTAAGGTCAATACTGGTAAGATCACCATTTCGATAACGCTCCAGGTTAATTTCGTAAGTCAGTTCAGCATTCTTGACGTTTTGCTCAGCAATTTCAATCTGGTTCTCCAGATTTTGCAGACTTCGATAAGTTTTACGGATATCGATAATAATATTGTTCTTTTCCTGCTCCAGATCAATCTCGTTGATCTGCAGAGTGGCATTTGAGGCGGCTAAACGCGCCTTCTTCTCTCCCCAGTCCCAAATGGGTATACTGAAGGAAATTCCCACTCTTGGTGTAGTTTGGGGCATATCATACACCTGAGCGGCCACCGGATCCACACCAATGATGCCCATAGACAGATCTACGCTGCCTTTGAATTCATTCAATGCTCTAGTCCGCGTGAGATCAAATTGAGACCGTTCAATCGTAATTTCCCGTTGTCTCAGCTCCATTCGACTTTCCAAACCGTACTGTATGGCCTGATTAAGATCTACCTGACTGGTTATGAAATCAACATCTACATCAACTGAAATGTCTTCCTCCAAGGGAAGCCCTAACAAGAGCTTAAAATCATCGGCAGCATTGGCCAGACTTACTTCATTATTTTCCAAAGTAGATTTTGAAGTGGCCAGGTTAAGCTCAGCCTGATACAACTCTTCTTTAGCCAGCAAGTCGGCCTCTACTTTATTTTGGGTAATCTCATAGCTAACCTCTTGATTTTCAAGCTCATCACGTGCAATAGTTAAATCATTTTGTAATTGATAAAAATTGTAGAACGACTGTGTCACTTGCTGCTCTAAGGTCAATAGCTGTAAAGAGTTATTGATCATGGCATCTTCCAGATTAAGCTCGAGCTCTTTCAACTCCAACTTTCTGGTATTGTAGGTAAATATGGGCTGGGTAAAATTGATCCCCAGATCGTTACTATAGGTGATAATTCCGCTATTTACTGGCAACTCGTCAAACTCTGTATTACTATCCCGATAACTGAATGTATTGGTGAGCTCCAGCACGCCATCGGTTGCTAAAATGGGTTGTGATACCCGGAAGGTTCCGAAGCTAAAATAATTCTGGCTGGTTGACCAATCGGAGAAACTTTCATTAAATGAACGATTCTGACTGTAGATGAAGGGTGTTACGTCTAAGCTGAATTGTGATTTACGCGACGCCCTTTGTGCTGCCAGGCTTTTTTGATTGCTGACCAGATTAAGCTTCGATTTTCTGATGTCAGGGCTGCTCTGCTGCGCGATTTGAATGGATTCCTCCAGGGTAAGGACGCGTTGGGCGGTGAGCATATTAGATAGAGAACCAAAAACAATGATTACTACAGCTAGAATCCATCTACGCGAACAGTTGACGCGGGATCCAGAACTTCCGGGGAAAAATGAAAGCGTAAGAAGAGACTTAAGATCAGGGCTCGGGAAACTGCCTCTATTTCGTTTCTCAACTCTGAGACCCCGCGTCAGGCGCGGGGATAAGCCATTTTTCATTGTTGTAGTTGTTTGATTCATTTGAGTTTTCATTTTATAATCCATTGCCAGACTTGATCCGGCATCCCCAGATTGAGTGACTCTAACTTCTAGACCTCCGGCATTAATGATACATAGGCCGGGATACTGAGGTTTTGTGCTACGATCTTTTGGGACCCGGGTCAAGCCTGGGGACGAGTTGTTATATTTCACTGTTTCACCCATTTTATTGCATCTGCGTATACCGTGGGTAGTTCACATTCATCTGTCAGTTGAACGTTGCCGCCCGAGGTTTTAAAAAAGTAAGAACCCAGGTAATTCCAGCCGGTTTCTGCCTTAGCCAGATCATATGTAATCTCGTCTTTACCGTCACCATGGTTAATGATGTAGTGGTATTTGTAAGACCGGTTGTCATTCCCTCGATATTGGTCCTGGTTCTTTCCTTTCAAATAGATGTAGATGTCGTAAAAGCCTTCTTCTTCAAATTTTGGAGTCCAAATAGCTATTTTTTCACCTTTACCGGCCCGGGTGAAGTGAGCGGAGCGAATAACCTGGCCGTAAAAGGTAGAACCTGTGGTAGCCAACCATTTGGAATAGGAGCGGAACCAGTTCCCATAATACTTAGTATCCGAAGGGTTGCGACTGTCTAAATAAGCTCTCAGATAAGTAGCCTTGACCGGACTAAAGGTGGAAAAAGATGTGGTATCTTCGTTGTCTACGATGACCTCGTTTTCCGGACGAACAGGTAATTCGGAAACGAGCCGTTCTCCCTGAAAAACCGATTGGGCTTTGCGTTCTTTAAATATCCCAGTAGGAATATTGATTACTGAAGGAATATTCCTGGAAATAAGGGTGTTTACCGTCACTAATTGGGGATTCTTGTCCATGACAAAACTGAACTCCTTGGTATCACCTTTTCTGATCACGGATAGATATCCGGGTTCTTCTTTTTTCACTTCTTCATTTACCCGGCGTCTCCAGAATGCATTTTCATCGGATTTATCGTCTGTATCAAACTTGATTTCCACTACTCCATTATTCTCACCCGTGTTGCTTACGGTCAGCATAATTTGATATCGCTTCCGATCGCCATCCAGGATTTCATATTTCTGAAAGTCCAATATCTGAAAAGCGGGTTGCTGGGTGTCGGAATAGACCTGGCGAATGATAGGATCCAACTGCAAACCGAACTGACTTGAAAAGGCTTCTTTGAACTCATGATAGGAGGTCAGTTGATGTTGATGGTTATTCACCCAGTTGAATAAAAACGCCTTTAAAGTCCCTTCACCCACCAGCTGACCGATATAAGAGAAGAGGTACTTGCCTTTCAGCGTGACTGATTTTTGGATCTTATTAAAGTCTGTTTCTTGGGTTAGAATGTCTGTAATGGAAGTTTCGTGCATCAGCTGGTTGCATTCTTCGGTAAATGAGATGCCGTTCACATTTCGAGAAAAGTCATTTTGCGGTTGCTGGTCGTTACGAAGATAGGTGGCTATACTCTGGTTCAGTAAATTCCATTCTTTACTTACAATTCCTGCGTTGAAAGAGTAGAAATTCGGAAACAACGAAAAATCGGGATCATCTTCATCTCGTCCATCAAAGGTCCAACGATCTCCAATTTGCTTGGTAAACACTTTCTTTACCAGGTTATTAAATACGTTAGCCTGCTTCTGCTTATCGGTTAAGGTAAGATTTTCCTCTCTGGCCTGGCGATTCATATCACGCATCGATCTGCGGAAGTCAAATTCCCGAATGTCCCCACCTTCTTCAGGCCAATACACTGTTTCAGGTTGCAGGTACGCTTGCTGACTTTCGTGAATCTTATTGTAAGCTGAAAATTGCACTGGAGTCTCTACGAACTGTAGCCGCTTGAACGGATACTTCAGCTTTTGACCGTCCTCGTACTCATTTGAGATGTCGGTTATTAGATAGCTCAAGGTATCGGCTATTTGGTCTAATTGTTCCTGGAAGTAAGTGTTTTTAGGATAGTGATAAATCTGATAGCTAATACTATCCACTACTATTTCTTTCTTTTGGTAGTTACCCACCGCCAGAGAGAGCTGCGGTAATGGATATTCCGGTCTGAATTGATAGAGGTTATCCTGAACTTGAGAAGTCCCCTGGGAGATCGCCATTTGACCTTGATTTACACTAACATCAAGTTCAAAGTCTATAAAAACGGTTCGTTCCTTGGTTGGAGATTCTTTGCTGTAACCGACTTGAGTGTCGGGATACCACATTACATCTTTGGTAAGCAGCGCGTAGTCTGACTGTAGAAAACCATGTTTTTTCTGCAACGAGAACATAAAATAATTGTTTGGTGCTTCATAACGTTCCTGATCTACTTCCAGGTGAGCTACCGATTCCCAGATTTCTCCGCGATAGTTAAGTGAAAGTTCCGCTTCATCACCGGAGCCCAGCGATGCTTCGAGCGATAGGATTTGCAGGTTTCTTTCAAAATCTATCTGCTGATTGTTTAGCGCTAATTCGGATACCTTTAATCCCGGATTTAGCGTAAAGTATAATTTCTCAAGAGGTCGACCGGAGTTGTTTTTTACTTTTAATTCGGCCGTAGCCTCCAATTGGTTTCCGGCCAATGTTACCTGAAGATGGTTTGACAGGACGTCAATATTGGGTTGGTCTGCCCATTCGCCATTGACTGCTACCATCTGTTGTCGTAGGTCAATTGGCGCCTGGCGCAAATCCCAGAGGTTAAGCATGAGGTAGGCGGCTAGGCCAAGGAAAAGCATCCCAATTCCTCCGGTGGCTATTTTGACCATTCTGTGGCTGGTTAACCGATCCAGGAAAAAAGCAGTTAAGAACAAAAAGGCTATTCCTAAGGTCAAGTAAAAGGCACGTTGCCAAAGCGCTACTTCAAGATCTACAAACCCGGCAATTTCCGAGGTGAACATAGAAAGCCGGAAAGCCGGAAAATCGAGAATATTCGAAAGTTTATCGAAGTAATAAATGATCTCTACTCCAGAAAGTCCAATCAGCAGGACAATACTCATAGGCTGATTTCTCAATAATGTTACTAACAGAAAGGCAACGCCTGTCGTGAACACGATGCTGGGCATGCTGGTGATCAACGGATAAAAGACAAACGCCAGTGGGTTGAAATCACTGTATGGGTTGGTAAGATTGATAATCACCGGAATGACAAGTAGTACTAAATTGAGCCAAAAGAAGAGCTTAAATAGAGCCAATGCCTTACCCAAGACATAATCCAGGTTGGAGATGGGGCGTACGAAAAACACTTCATTCGTATCTAGCTTTTTATCTTTTTTAACGAGACCAGTGGCGAGAAAAATAACTGCCGCTACCTGAGCTATGCTGATGAGCATCATGGTGGCGTAAGGCTGGGTCCAGCTATTGGACAATACAAACCACCTCGGGGTATCTACTTCTGAGAATACGCCCAAATTAAAGATAAATACGAAAAAGATCCCTATTAGTGATACAATCCTAAAGAACCAATTCCGCCATAGTACCTTGGACTCATATTTTGATATGGTCAATATGTTTTTTAATGAGATCATATTTGGGTGCTTCGAAAATTGATTACTTCTCTAGCAGGTTTTAATACAGTAGTCAACTTAAGTTGCTCCTGCGCTACCCCTAGCCCCTGAAGGGGGATCCCATTACTTGAAAGGTAAGTAGGAGGACATCCCAATAGGGAAAGGGGATGTACAAAGTGGTAATTTTGATAGATTGTTTGTCGCGATAAGTTGGGATCACAAAACGATAGATAAAAACCCCCAGTACCTAAAGGGGTGCCGGTGCCAAAAATCCCCTTTAGGAGATTTAGGGGTAGGTCTACCAGATCCAGGAGTAGGGAGGAACTATTACAGGTTTGATCCATATGATAACTACTACAAGTCATACCAGTGATACTCCCAATTCATTTTCCATAAAATAGACATAGGCATGTTCCAAGTTGGGGGTAGCATCTATGGCCTCAGGATGGGGTTTATCTTCCGAAATCAACTGTGCCTCCCACATCCCTTCAATGGGAATGGTAGATACTACGGGGTATTTGATTTTCAGGGCGTTAAACGAATCATCATCTAACGTGACCTGCCATACATGTCCTCGCACCCGGTTGATCATACCTTCGGGTGAACCTTTAAAGGCCACTTCACCTTTATTCAGCATGGCCATATTGTGACATGTACTACTTATATCGCCCACAATATGAGTGGACAAGATGATTGTCACGTCTTTTTGACTCAGGTCCGAGAGGATATTCCTGAATCGGATACGTTCTTCGGGATCCAGCCCTGTTGTGGGTTCATCGATCACTAATAGCCGTGGATCTCCGATTAGCGCCTGCGCAATGCCCAACCTTCTTTTCATACCTCCGGAAAGTTTGTTGGCCATTCGCTCGCGCACGTCCAGCAATCCCACCTGATCTAATAAAGTATCCACCTTTTTCAAGCGTTCCTTTTTCTTTAACGGTGTTGATAGTTGTGCAGCATAGTCTAAAAATTCCCAGGTTTTAAGCTTCGAAAAGAAGGTAAAATCCTGTGGTAAATAGCCGATCAATGGCCTGATCTTTTGCCTGTTTTGATTGATGTCCATGCCGTCCATCAATATGGCGCCGGAAGTAGCTTTTTGAACGGTCACCAAAATCCTCATAAAGCTCGACTTGCCGGCGCCGTTTGGTCCTAAAAGACCAAACATACCACTGCCTATTTCCAAGTCCACATTGCGGACAGCCGCGTGCCCGTTGGGGTATACTTTGGTTAATCCCTTGATTTGGATATCCATTCTTATTCAAATAATTAAATAGTAGAAGACGTAAGACCGGTTTATGTTACAGGCTTAAGCCTAATAGAGTTTAAAATCGCTACTTGAGTCTCTTTTCAGCCGAACTTCTTCCGGTCCGTTGGCTACCAGCTGAGTTTGACTCGAAATTTTACCTGACAAAATACCAATGTCAGATTGAATGACCACGTGAGAATTAACCGTTTCAACATGCAAAAGATCAAGCCTGGTATAAACAAAAACATCTGCCTGATCCCTGGCTTCGATAGTAAGTTGGGTAATTCGATTAGCTTCATCGAACCAAACATGACCGCCAGATTGTGATACACTTAAACTGTCCTGCACCAGTTTATTTAATGTAACATGCGTATCCTGAACTTCCAGACCCCGTAGGTTTTGATCAGCTAATAGTATGGTGACTGCTGCGGGATCACCTTTGTCAAGATTAAAACTCTTAAGTAGTAGGGTGTCTCCAACAACTTCATAATTAAGTGATTGCAAAGCTTTACCTGATTTACTTTTAACTTCAATTCTCGAATTATCAGCGCTTGTTATTATTACATGTTGAATTAAATTGGATACTTTCACATAGCCTATGGATCTTAATTCAGTGGTTTCCATCATACCTCCGTGTTCATCAATCCGATTTAAATCCCCTTTAAACCGCATTTCAGTGAATGCTGCGGTCATATAGATGAATATAAATCCGAAAAAACCTATCAATATTTTATTACTGAGCTTCATATTCATTATTTATTAGAATCGATATGCTTTTTTAGTTCGGACGAGGTAATACCCAGGAGAGAGGCCTGTCTCAGGAATTCCGGTAAGACCTTACTGAAAAACTCTTCCTTTTTTCCATCCAGGATGATCTTTTGTGCTTCGGGGTTAACGAAGTAGCCAATACCCCTTTGATTTTCGATTATGCTCATAGCTTGTAATTCACTGTAAGTTCTCATGATAGTATTAGGATTCACGCCCATTTGGGAAGCGAGTTCACGCACCGAAGGGATTTTCTCTCCGGCTGGAAATTCACCACTTACCACTTTATCGGTAATAGTGTCCGCGATTTGTAGAAATATGCTCTTGCCGTTTTGAAACTCCATATTACACCTCCTTCTCTCTAAGTTTTCTGTAGGCTACGAAGAGCAGGACCACATTGGCAACCACCAGGGCTATGGCAAAAAACTGAAAAGCCCCTGCTTCATTGGTGGGAATTAACCACATGGAATCATTGAGTCCGTACTTGTTTACACCTAGCTCCTCAGCCACGAGATAAGTATAGGTGGTGTAGAAAATGACCAATAAAGCCACGGAAAAAAGCGTCTTAATTAAAGGCTGCTTGGTAAACATGGCTGCACCGGTAAATGGCACCACAAAACCTAATAGAACCGCTGAAAAAATCAATGCTGTAAACCAAAATAGGCTATCTACATTGGGTAATTGCACCGAGGTGGCGGTACTCAAACCGATTGATTTGAATTCATATCGACTAAACAAATCAAAAAAGTAGCCCTGTAAGTGGAATGTGATCCAAAAAAGGAAGGGAAGTAGTATTAGGATAAGTCCTAATCGGCTGACCAATTCGAATAGGAATTTCTCAAGCACTGACCCGGGTACCATGAGATAATTCATACTACTTTCCTTCGCTCTAAACGCTGGAAACGAGTAACCGGCATACAATACGCCAAATACTCCAGTGAAGCCTAACAGAAAGCCTCTGAAGTTTTCCAGATCATGAGGTACCAGTTCACTTCCCACCTGTACAATAGAGAGTAAAAGGAATACTACTCCCACATACGCCACAGTGGAGTACAGCAATAATTTGTTGTTATGGATGAAATGCTGTTTGAACAGCAGCCCAAAGCGTCTGCCATTGAATGTGTTATTTGACATATTCTCTGAGTTTTTCGTTGCCATTCGATATGGCGTTAAACAATAATTCAATATCTACCGATGATTCTCCGTTGAGTTGTGGAGTGATTACACGATAACCGCCAGGAACCATTTCGCTGTAGAGTACATCTTCGCCGTCTGCTGAAGTAGCGGTGCTAAAATTCAACTTAGATGAGATATCATAGAGGTCTTTCTGCATAATGAATCGACCGTTTTCTAGCATGAGGATTTTATCGATTAGATTTTCTACATCCTTCACCTGATGAGTGGAAATAATCACTAATTGATCTTCATCCAATGAGCCCGCCATTATCTTTCTGAATATGGACTTTGATGGAATATCAAGACCATTTGTGGGTTCATCCAATACCAGAAGTTTACATTTGGTAGAGAGGGCAAACGAGATCAGAAACTTCTTTTTCTGGCCGTATGAAAGCTTTTGTAAGCTAGTAGTTTCCGGCAACTCAAAATCACTGAGCAGACTCTCTAATAATTCTTTATTAAACCTGGGATAGAAGGGTGCATTAGCTTTAACGAAGTTGCTAATGGAAATCCCAGGGATGTGAAATTCTTCTGACACAAAAAACACCTCCTGTAAAAATGAAGGCTGCCGTTTTCCAGGGTCATGGCTCATTACATCAATGCGCCCACCTGACGGGTAGAGTAACCCAATCATCAGTTTGAGCAAGGTAGTTTTGCCCGCGCCGTTTTTACCTAACAAGCCCACAATACTACCAGGTTCTAAGTGGCAGTCAAGGTCGTTGAACAGCGGTTGCTGCTTTTTGGTGTAGGTAAAATTTAGTTTTTGAATATCAATCATATATACTGATTTAGTGTACTACTTAACTAATACAGTACAATGGTAAAAAATAATTTTTTGTTGTGCAAGGGGGGAATATCATTTATTGATTTATCTTTTAAATACTTTCAAAAGGACGTATCTTAAAAACTAATTGATTTTGTTACGATGACTGGTCATTGCTCATGGTTATGAGTTCATATTGACCTATTTTTACACATCATTATTTACACATGGTTGACAACTCTCTATTCATAGTTATAGAAGGTCTTGATGGATCAGGAAAAACTTCAGTGAGTCGTCACTTGACCAGCCTACTTGACGCTGAAAATCACGGAAAAGTAAAAATCACTTTCGAGCCGCACGACCCTTCTTGCGCGGGACTGTTTATTAGACAAGTGCTGATGAAGAAAATTAGGAAATTCTCACCTAAGATTTTGGCTTTGGCCTTTGCAACAAATCGACTTGATCACTGCGATCGCGAAATCAATCCATGGTTAGAATCACAATCTGGGAACATTATAATATGTGATAGGTATTATTTATCTTCCTTGGTATATCAGAGTTCAGATGACTTCAGTTTTCAAGATGTACTTGACCTAAATGATAAAGCTAGAAAGCCAGATGTTATATTTTTTCTAAACGTCTCAAATAAGGTTTGTTATGAAAGAATGAAAGATCGTAATGAACCAAAAGAATTATTTGAAACAAACCTGTCTACAACAAGAAATAAGTTTACAGAGGCAATACAATTTTTAAGAGAAAAAAATAATGATAATATCGTTGAAATTGATGCGAGTGTGGCAATAGAAGAGGTTGCACTTCAGGTTCTTGAAAAACTATATGAACTCAGGCCCAGTTTGAAGCCTCGCCAACCTTTTCTTTCAAATAAATTAATTCAGAAACCTAGAGTTACTACATTAAATGGTAAAAATCCCTATTCTTTGAAAGAAACATCTCTCGAATTAAAAGTTCATGAAAACCAATTGTTTGAAAACGATGATGAAAATAGCGATAAGAAGTTAATCAGACATATTGAATCTCAAATAGATTCAATGAATTTTAACAAGTTAGGAGGCCTTTTTTTGGATTACATCAAGCTTCAGGAAATATCCGTTGGAGAAAAACTCCCTTGGACTGAAATGGATGCTTATGAATTAGAGTACGAGATGCCAGTAAACATTAAATTAAGAGGTGTTGGTCTTATTTTACAAGAAAAACAGAGGTATGATGTTCTAATCAAGAAAGCTCCGGATATACCTAAAATGTCAGATTTTATGTTCATCTTTTCACCAGGACCATCCGAATTGGTTACTCATTATTACGAAAGAGACCAAATCTTATATAATACTGGTTCAAAAGGAGAAGGCCTTTTTCCCTCAGCTCAACCTTTGACTCAACGAGATTTAGCCGAAGGTATTTTGAGGGTATCAAGAGAGTTGGCATCATCAACTGAATCAGAGAAAGTATAAGACTAAATATTGACTAGTCCCCATAGCGCTATTTTTCAAGAGGCTCGATTACGGTTTAAGGATGAGCTAGAAAAGGATTATTTCTGGTTTACTGCTCGATTGACAACTCTTATAGATTTGCTCATAACCGGGTTATCAAAGTATAGAGTTGACGCAAACCGGAAAAATCTAATCGCAGTTCATAATCATTGTGTGAAGTGCTTGATTGGGCATAGGCTGAACGATCCTTCTAAACTCTTGCATGAAATCAAGAACAAAGAGATTAATCAAAACGAAATAGTCCAACAAGTCTTAATGCAATATGATAAAATTTCCGAAGAAATAGTTTGTATGACTAAAATCACTTCAGCTACACTTTCAGACGAAGAAAACTATCTTAAGACTTTAAGTAATTTAGATATCGATGGATTCCCAATAGCTTCGATTCAAAACATTTTGATCTGTCTTTTAGCTGAAAGGAATGATGACTGAACTATTGAATACTTCAATTAAGGCCTCCATGGTCTATACGGGTGTAATGTACATTAGGAAACCGCTTCTACTTGTAATGATCTAATCTTATCGAACTCAAATGAACTTATCTCTCCATTATCGAATAGGTTTTCAAAATCATACTCTCCATGTATATTAAACCCAAAATTGTCAATGGACGGAGTTTCTAATGGCGGCCATTAGAGATTTTTGTTTTTAAGCTACTGATATTCAATTGATAGCGAGTATTTTTT
>CALBPF010000183.1 GCA_937899105.1 uncultured Flammeovirgaceae bacterium
TTCGTGGACAAGCTCCCCTCCTTGACCTAAAGAATTTTCAAGTGAGTCCTACATATAACAAAACAATATTTTAATAACGAAAGCTCCGTTGCTCCCTTACTAGGGAATATAGGTTTTAGTAGAAATATTTTATCAGAAAAAAGCTTGGTGACACCTGTTAAAATGCTTCACAACCTGTGATGATCTTGACCTGATTTTTGCTTATCCCTTCCCGTTAAAGCGTTGTTTCAAGTGATCAGTCACTACTTCTTTCCATATCTTATACCCTTGCGAGTTCATGTGTAGCTGATCATCCATAAACAACTCAGGAATAGGGTCTCCTTTTGGATCAAGCATTTGAGGATGAATATCAATGTAACGTCCGTTGGGTGCAGCCTCAATAATTCTCTTCAATTCTTCATTCAGCAATAATATTTGCTCTTCTAAATAAGCACGTTCCGGGCTTGGTTTTATACTGATAAGAGAGAGTGCAGGGTTTTCATATTTCTTAATTATTTTTGAGATAAGCGCTTTTAGATTGGTTACTGTTTCTCTTGGCGAAATTTTACTTAGATCATTATCACCACCATAGAGCACTATTTCCCTGGGAGTAAAATGTTCAAATACCTCATCGAAAAAGTAGCTACACAATCCAAAAGTAGATCCTCCAAACCCCAGGTTAATTACTTTGTAAGGTGCTAAGTCCTTACTCATGGTTTCCCAGAGCCGAATCGAAGAACTGCCGTAAAATGCAGTTAAGTTGGGAGTATGTTTTTGAGTCTTTACTTTTTGCTTTAGGGCGCTAATTTCTTGACGCCAAATTCCCAATTCCGGTTCATTCATAAATAGCTTCTTTAGAGCTGTTGAAATCAAACTTTTTTCTCGCCAGTTTTACTTCTTCTACATATCTGATTTCGGTGCCGGTAACTAGCCTTTTCAGCGCATCTTCATCTATGGGTTGAGGTTGCTTGTTTAAATCAATAGGTGTTAAAATTTTGCAATAGAATATATTGTTCTGAATTCTTCGATCGAAATTACAAAGGACTACAGGCACAATTAAGGGCATGGGACCTCTGCCTGCCGCCAGGCGAAATGCGCCGGTTTTAAATGGCCCTGGCGATTCTTCAGTGCGGTAGCTGGTGCCTTCAGGACTTATAATTAAGTTATACCCTTCATCCAGAAATTGGTTAGCCTGCGTGTAAAATACGCTGCGTGTATTACTTTTTAAATTCGGATCAACAGTATCGGATTCTTTCGTGTAGACATTTATATAACCGAGGCGTTCATAGTAGTCCTGATGGCCATATTCATGTCCCTTACCAATACGTACCGTACGGATACCAGGGTCTCCATAGGCCTCATTTAATATTAGACTACTTATAAAGTGCGAGTCGAGTGTGATCTGAAAATTATTTCCAAGGGTATAATGCTGCGAGTTTACCAGGTGATTATAAATAAAAATATGCCCTGTGCTGTTGGGCAGGTTTTGCTGACCTTCAATGACATAGTGCAAATGTTCAAAGACTTCCTTGGTTGCTTTTGCGCATTCTTTCCTAACGATAGCAGGTTCTTTTCCTTGATTTTTCTCGGCTACAACCTCATAAATGTTTTGAAGTCTTCTGATGAACTTTGTTTCCTCCTCCTCTCTCTTGAGCAAATCAAGACAGGTGGAAGCAATATGTTTCTCAAGTGATATACCCGATTTGTTTAGTTCATGCAGAATGTTGAAAGCCATTGGTTTTGTAGCGTTGTTCTCCAGCAGGTGAGGAATTTGATGTAAGGAAGAAGATAGGTTGAGCCGCGACTTAGCATTATAAAGCAGATTCTGGGTGGCCAGCACGTCGTGATTAAGTTTCAAGTTTATATACCTCGTGAAGGAAACATTTAACTGATTCCCAATTAGCCAAATAAGCCGGAGGTAGAAAAGCGAGCTAAACCCTTGATCTGCCTTTAACAGATTAAGTAACTTTGTCGAGGGGATGAAATAGGCCGATGTTTTAGTAGTGGTTATGGTTTCACAGATGGCGATCTGGTCAATAAGTGAAGACCAGCCGAATAAAAACCCAGGAGAAGAGATAGAGCGCATATTAATCTGATTCTCTTGCTCTATTCTGCGAATGGCCACTTCACCCTGAATGACTACAAACAAGCCGTCAGAATAGGCATCTTGTTCTATAATTACTTCACCTCGCTCATAATCTCGTCGCTCTGCCAATACAGCCATAGATTGCACTTGTGACTCAGAAAATTCACTAAGAAATGGCGATCTGAAGAAGAGGTGAGTGACTTCATCAATGCTTGATTCAGGCGAAATAAAGTAGTTTTCATATGTAGTCTCGTCTTTGATAATTCTAGGAGATAGTTTTTCCCCCTGCATTAGTAGGTTGAGACCGAGCTGGTTATAAAGATGGATACAGGTATTTTTTAACAAAAATGGATTTTCCTGAGACAGTAATCGAATTGAAAAGTCTGTTAGCTCTACGTTGAAAAAAGTTGCTGTTTTGCTGGTCACCTTAATTTTCATTCCGAATCGGTACGGAGCGTTGAGCCCACCCCAGCCAATTGGCATGAACGGGGCGCTCATCTTACTGACCAATACTTCTTTAGTACTTTGCTCAAGCGGCATATAATATTTAATAGCTCCTTTTAGTAGCCAAAAAAACTTTGTTACTTTTTGATGCGGTCGCGCAATGATAGTGTTTCTATCTAAAGTTACACATGCTCCTTCAGGAAATGTTGTGTTGAGGTATTCGAGATTAAGTAAAGGTTCCAACCACTGTTATTAAACGCAAAATATAAAGATATAATGGCTTCTCTACCAAATGAAACTCAGATTTATTGGAAATCCTACTCCTATGTGAGTCTATAAATTATAAAGGCTTGGAATAGTATTACCGCATTAAGTATATTTAATTAAGCAAAGTATTATGAAATTCGGAAAAGTAGATAATCCACAGGACATAGATTTTACCCTGCCAAAAGACCATCCAGATACTGCTAAAGTACTGGCCACAAATAAAGAGCCGCTACAAAATATAAGTGTGGGTTGTGCCAAATGGAATAAACAAGATCTTAAAGGATTTTACCCCAGAGGGACTAAAGACGAGTTAGGTTATTATTCTAACGAATTTAATTCTATCGAGCTAAATGCCACTTTTTATAATTTGTATAGTGAAGATCAGATTCTTACTTGGAAAGAGAAAACGCCGAATGACTTTAAATTTTTTCCTAAACTGCCCCGATATATCAGCCACATTAAACGCTTATCAGATGGCTATCAAGGCTACCTGGAAGACTATTTATTAGGCATTCAGGCCTTTGGTGAGCAGTTAGGCATGCTATTTCTTCAGTTACATGATAATTTCGGGCCTAAAGCAGAGAATTTTAATCGTCTCAAGGCATTTGTGGATCAGTTTCCGGAAGACTTGCCATTGGCTATCGAGTTGAGGCACACCGATTGGTTTAACCAAAATGATATTTCGGAGGAGCTTTATGCCCTTTTTGAAGATCACGCTATCACCAATATGCTAGTCGACTCTGCGGGTAGGAGAGACATTATGCATATGCGCCTTACGACAACCTCTGCTTTTGTTCGTTATGTAGGTGCAAACCATGAAAGTGATTACAGCCGCTTAGACGATTGGATTGAACGCATTAAGCTATGGAAAAAGCAGGGACTAAAGAACCTGTATTTCTTTATTCATCAGAATTTGGAAAAAGAGTCGCCACTTTTGGCTAGCTACTTCATTAAAAAGCTAAATGACGCTGCAGGAACAAATATTAAAATTCCCTCATTGCCTGAGGGTGGTCAGGTAGGGCTCAAGTTTTAATCGATCTTTTGAAGAAATATCGGTATTTAAGCTAGGTATGAGGCAGTGACCTTAATTTGATCTTTGATTCAATCAGGCTCAAGTACTTGGATACACCAAGCGGATCACTTACCTGAATTTCTTTTGGATCAAGGAGTATTTGAAGTTGGTATTTATTTTTACTGAACCGAAAATCCCTTCTGAGTAGTTGTTTGTAGTTTTTTACAGCGTCTGGGACAGCTGCATTAGTTTGAACGTCTAAAACCGGTGTTATCACCACTTCTTGTTTAGTGTGATCTTCCAGGTCTATCAGCATATCAACAAAATAATTGAAACCATTATGTGCACCGGACAAATAAAAGCTAAGATCTTCTACGAGGCTCCCTTTTCCCGAACGATAGTACTTGAAACCTAGATTTCTGAATGCAGGTTTGTTAAATAGTTTGAGTTTAATACTTTGACGTTCATAGTTATGATACAAGGCCGCACCACATACAAGCAAAGCAAAACCTGCTGCGTACAGCACGGCCCACGGAGTACGGTTTAATAGGGATTGCCAGAAAGGAATTTCTACGAAAAAGGCAGGAATGAATGTGAAAGGCAGACTGAATAAAAAACTGATTATCCACCCTTTAATTAACGTTCGTTTTTCCAGGAGAAGGAGTTGTAACATAATTGTAAGCTAACTCATTCTGTACATTTTCTGCAATGTTAAATAACTGCCGTTATTTGAGAATAATAAGTCAGAAGTGTTATTTCTTATCTCATTCTTTTGGTTCTGCATCATAAATGTCATCTATCTCTCCATTTTCAGATAGCAGAATTGCAACGGATCTGGTACTTTGGAATTGAGAGAAAATGATGACCATCACTACAGTTATAGGTGTGCTGAGTAGCATGCCGGTAATGCCCCAAATCTGCCCCCATATAATCAGGGCCATGATGGTCACCAGGGGGCTAAGATTTAAAGATTTACCCATAAGCCTGGGTTCTATAACATTTCCAATGAACCACTCAATAACACCTAATACGCTAAGTATTATGATAAATGGCGTGAATTCACCGAACTGAACCAGGCTAAAAAACGCTGGAAATAAAGTTGCAATCAACGAGCCAATGGTTGGGATGTAGTTAAGCGCAAACATTAGGAAAGCCCAAAAAAAGGGAGCATCTACTCCCATTATTTCCAGGAAAATATAGCCAACTAGTCCTGTGATTAGGCTTACATACGTTTTTAGTCGTATGTAGTCACTAGATGCATCATTGATTTTGCTTAAGATAGCTGTGGACCTTTGATATTGTTTGGCATCGCTAAACACCTTTTTAATTTTATTAGAAAGGCTTGATTCTTCAGTGAAAATGAAGACAGCGTATAAAATTATCATTATAAAATCTCCTAACGCGCCTGACAGGGCATCTGCAATATTTCCCAGAATGGTAGCATAATCGAACGTCTCTAAAGACGCAGGTATCTGTTGCGTTAGATCGATCTGAAGGGTGGCATTGATCAGCTTAAGTACCTCGTCAAGATTGGCCTTGTAAACTTTACTATTTTCTAATAGCGCCGCTATATTCCTGGAAATTAAGCCTGAGATCAGACTCAGTCCTACAAGGACAAGTGCAAATACAAATGTATTGATCAGCCAATTGGGTACTTTTTTCTTGAAAAGGGGGATCTTATGCAGCAAATTTTTGAAGTATCGGCTTAAGAACCAAAGTACCAACCCATAAACAAAAGGGATTAGAATGCTCTGTCCGAGAATAAGAAGGGCAAGCGCTCCACCGATACCAATACAACTATAGGCCAGTTTTTTCATACCGGGCAATCTAATAGATTCCAGCCAAAATTTGTTAGAAATTAATTTAAATATTCTTTGACTCTGGGTATTACTTCTTTACCAATTAATTCGATTGATTTCATCAATTGCCGGTGATTTAGCAAGGGGTTGTCCATTTGAAAGGTGAATCGATTTACACCGCCCAATGCTTTACTGTGACGAATTATTTTTTCAGAAACTTGCACGGGATCACCTACTACCAATGCGCCATATTCATTAGATTGTGCGTTAAAACCCTTTCGGGTTACAGGCGGCCAACCTCTTTCCTTACCTACTGCGTTGAACATCTTCGCATACCCTGGGAAATAAGTGTCTAACGCTCCCTGATGGTCATCAGCAACAAAACCTAACGAATGTAACCCTATTTTCATTTTTTCACGGGGGTGCCCGGCCGCCTGATATGCCTCGCGATAAAGGTCCACAAGTGGTTGAAAGCGTTCGGTTTCACCTCCTATTACCGCTGCCATCAGCGGCACGCCTAGTTGGCCGGCTTTTATAAATGAAGCAGGGGTGCCGCCAACACCTCTATAAATGGGGATCTCCTTTTGAATAGGACGTGGATAAATAGGTTGGTCTTTAAGCGGTGGGCGGAACCTTCCATTCCAAGTAACCACTTCATTATCACGAATTTTAAGAAGTAGCTCCAGCTTTTCTTCAAATAAGTCGCTATAATCATGTATATCCAATCCAAAGAGAGGAAAAGAATCAACAAAAGATCCTCTTCCTACTACCATTTCTGCTCGCCCATTTGAGATTAAGTCCAGTGTTGCGAAGTTTTGAAAAACACGTACCGGATCGGCTGAACTAAGTACGGTAACGGCGCTTCCAAGGCGTATATTTTTTGTTTTGGCCGCTGCTGCAGCCAGGATAATGGCATTAGCCGAATCCAAAAATTCTTTCCTGTAGTGCTCTCCAATTGCGAAAGAATCAAACCCCATTTCATCGGCATAAACCATTCGCTCCAAAAGCTCGTGCATGTCCCTGACAGGATCAGAAAATGACCCTGTATCGGGATTAATAGTGGCCGCAGCGAAACTGTCTATTCCTATTTCCATTGAGCGGTTTTTAGATCTGGTCTAGAATCAATTAATGTTAGATAAAATCTTGTCTATTTCGCCTTCTGATAGCAACGGTTTTACAGGCACTACTTTTCCACCTGAGACATAAATACCCGTTTTATCGATAAATTTTGAATCAAATGCTGTTTGGTAGATTTTGCCGGCGCCTTTAGTGGGTTTGGGGAAAAGCAAGTTACGAATGGGTAAGAGCCACCCCGGCATGCCATCTCCAGCGGTCATTTTTGTCTTATTCGGCCCGGGATCAGCGCCTGCTATTCTGACATTAGGCCACTTCTCCGATAAATTATTCATTAACAACAGCAGCGCCGTTTTTGAATGCATGTAAGGACCCATCAACTTAACAAACTTCTTCGGTTTTTTCAATGAATCCACTTCAAGTTTTCGTTTATGCAAGCCTCCCGTAAGGGTATTCACAACGAAGGGATTTTCAGCCGCTTCGAGCAATGGCTTTAGTTCAGTTGTCAAAAGATAGGGTGAAAGCGTGTTTACCTCGAAGTGCATTTCATTGTCCTGTTTGGAGGCGTACTCTTTGTCAAGTAATACACCGGCATTATTAAAGAGTCCATCTAGATGATCCCATTTTGCCTTTATATTACTTGCTACCTGGCGTACAGCCGATTGGTCGCTGAGATCTGCGAAAAAAAAATCGAGCTTGTCTGTACCCAATTCATCAATAGTTTCGTCTTTGCGTTGTTCGTTTCTTACGATCAGACCTATATGATGACCCTCTTTAAGCAATTTTTTGGTTAACTCCAGGCCCATGCCTGAGCCACCACCTGTAATGATGTAATTCATAATATTCTGTTTGTTTTAGTTAGTCAAGGTGTAAGCTTATTTTCCTCCGTTTAGGTTCTATTAAAAGTTTTAATCTGTAGGACAGACTTTTGCAGCGCGCTAAAAACTAATTGGATACTCATGAGAACTTCTAATTAATACGGATTTTAATATCCAAATTTCAGGAATGTTTTTTTTTAAACTCTTAATTTAGTTCAAGAACATAGGTGTTCTCATGTGAAGTTTGATATGCTCAATGATGTAGCAGAAATATTTTCACTTTTCTTGTAACAGCTTGCGATTAGGTCGGACATAAGTTCATTTGATTACGAGCGCAAAATAAAATATATTGTCAACGCGGCAATTTATATATAATTATTATAGCATTAATAAAGAATAGGTTACTTCAAATGTTCTCAAATCTCAGTAATAGACTATTAGTCTTTTCCATCTTTATAATTGGTCTTCCCTCGATTTTAGGTTGTTCAACAAATCCCAGCGTTAGTCAAGAAAACGCATCAGCTTTGGTAGAGGCCACTATACCTAAGGGTATGGTATTAATTCCTTCGGGATCGTTTCCTATGGGAGGAAAATCAGAGCAGGCGTATGCTGATGAATTCCCGGTTCACAAAGTAACCGTCTCATCGTTTTACATGGATGCCACCGAAGTAACCAATGCTGAATTTGCTGAATTTGTTAATGCCACAGGTTATTTGACTATCGCTGAAAAAGATATTGATTGGGAAGAGTTGAAATCACAAGTTCCGGCCGGTACCCCCAAACCTCCTGATTCAGTTCTTATGGCAGGTTCGTTGGTTTTCAAGCCAACCGATGGCCCTGTCAGCTTAGAGGATTATTCACAATGGTGGCATTGGACGACAGGAGCAAATTGGCGACAACCTGAAGGGCCGGGGTCAAGTATTGAAGACAGAATGAACCACCCTGTAGTTCATATTTCATGGGAGGACGCCAATACGTATGCTAAGTGGGCAGGTAAACGATTGCCAACAGAAGCAGAGTGGGAGTGGGCCTCGTCGGGAGGTAATGCGGAAAATATATATCCCTGGGGGAACGAGCCAATTGAGAAAGCGACCAACAAGGCTAATTTTTGGCAAGGATTTTTTCCTTATCAGAATAATAATCTAGATGGCTTTTTTGGCACAGCTCCGGTGAAATCATACGAGCCTAATCAATTTAGTTTATATGATATGGCAGGGAACGTGTGGGAATGGTGTCAAGATCGATACAACATATCTACATACGAGCAATATGAAGAAAAAGGAATAGTTTCAGACCCCAAAGGGTCTGAAGAGTATTACGACCCACTTGAGCCGCTTTCGCCCAAACACGTCATCAGAGGAGGGTCTTTCTTATGTAATGATAGTTACTGCAGTGGTTATCGGGTTACCCGCAGGATGAGCTCGAGCAAAGATTCGGGCTTCAATCACACCGGGTTCCGGTGTGTAAAAGACCATGAATAATCTCTGAGTTTATTGATAGGGAATGTTTCGAAAGTAGGTCATTCCCATTTTAGTTTTTTGCAAGTGATATGCAATCGATTTATTATTTTGACAAATACGAAAATTATATTAATTTCGTATTTGTCGAATTAAATAGCAATGAAAGGAACAAACCTTGGTGAATTAGAAGAGATCGTCCTGCTGATTGTGGCTAACTTGTACGATATGGCGTATGGTGTGGCGATCAAGTTGGAAATTGAAGAAAAGTGTGGTCGCAAGATCACGATTAGTACGGTTCATAATGTTCTTCAACGTTTGCAGGAAAAGGGCTTTTTGGAGTCAAGATATAGCGATCCAACGAAAGAAAGGGGAGGAAAGCGCAAACTACTTTTTCGTGTAACCAAGTCCGGACAAGAAGCGCTGAGTCATTCCCGAAGTATGCGTGAGTCGCTTTGGCAAGGCATTTCCGAGCTAGCCTTTAAATAATCATGCTACGAAAGCTGGTAGATTGGGTGTTGCTTAATTATTGCAACGGGAGGCTGTATGAGGCCATCTCGGGAGATTTGGAAGAGCTTTATGATCTGGATGTCCAAAAACATGGCTACCGTAAGGCTAACAGGTCTTATTTGGTGAATTCGATTTCATTTCTTCGTTATCATAGACTCAGAAAAGGCAAAACAACAAAAACCAATAACAACATGTCGCTCATTAAAAATTATGTTAAAGTGTCATGGAGGGACCTCCTCAGGCACAAGACTTACACCTCTATTAACCTCATAGGTCTCGTTTCGGCCATGACTGTTTCATTAATGATCCTGCAATACGTAGTATACGAAACTGGTTTTGACCAATTCCATGGCGATTATGATCGCATCTTTAGGGTAGTTAACGATAGGTATCAGAAGGGAGAACTCATTCAACATGGTACTATTACCTATCCCACTGTTGGCCCAACCATGGCGAAAGATTTCCCAGAAATAGAGGCCTACACCCGTATGACGTTTAATTCAAGAAACTATATTGGTTTTGAAGATGACCTTCATCTCACAGAGCAGTTCATTTTTGCCGATGAACACTTCTTGAATTTCTTTTCTTTTAAGCTCTTACATGGTGACCCAAACACTGCATTAGACGCACCTTTTGAGGCAGTACTTAGCGAGTCTTTTGCCAGGCGTATACTGGAGTCGGATAGGGATGTTCAGGAAATGGTGGGTAAGAATATTGAAATTTACAGCACCCCTACAAAAATAACGGGGATAGTGGCCGACGCTCCTGACCAATCTCATCTTCAGTATGATATGCTGCTCAGCTATAAAACGTTTGTTGATCTCTCAGATGGAGGAGCGGATACCAGTTGGGATTGGTCAGATTTTTATCATTATGTGAAGTTGAAGGAACAGACTTCATTGGAAGGTTTGACCCCCAAGTTAGAAGAGTTCGGAGTTAAATACTTCAAAGATGGAGAAGTATCCGGGAGTGTCGAGAAATTCCACTTACAGCCCTTGGCTGAGACGCATTTAGACATTAGTATGCAATACGAGTTTGGTCGGGTGGTCAATGGCAAGATCGTTTGGACCCTCCTTATTATTTCAGGTTTTATACTACTCATAGCCTGGATCAATTTCATTAACTTAACTACAAGTAGGGCCCTCCAGCGTGCGAAGGAAGTGGGTGTACGAAAATCTATTGGGGCCAACCGTTCCCATGTAGTTTTTCAGTTTGTAGTTGAAACTTTAATGGTCAATGCACTGGCACTAGCCGTGTCACTGGCAGCAGTCTGGTTGCTCCAACCCTTTTTCAACCAGCTAACAGGTTTACAATTAGATTTAGTCGTTCTTTGGGTAAGTAGATTATTCGGTATACCGTTCCCTGTGTTATTCCTCATAGTATTTATTTTTAGTCTCATTGTTATCTCACTTTACCCGGCTACGCTACTCGCCGGTTTTCGGGCAAAAGATGTTATTAACGGAAAATACAAGATGAAAGGCAGGGTGGCATGGCTACGGAAAGGACTGGTCATCTTTCAATTCATTACAGCCATTGCACTTATTAATGGGGCAGTAGCCATATCAGACCAGGTGGATTATATGCTTACAAAAGATCTGGGATTGGATATTGACAATACATTAGTAGTGTATGGGCCAGCTCAAACCGATTGGGACAGTACCTTTTTCTCCAAGGTTGACAGGTTTCAAAATGAAGTAAAAAACCTTGCGGCAGTTAACGAGGTTTCTACCTCTAACAGAATAGCAGGAAGTCGGATGGGCAAACTCTTTCAGGTAAGAAATAATGCCAAACCAGATGCCGAAAACTTATCCCTTAACTGGATGGGTATAGGTTACAATTTTGAGCAATTATATGGTCTTGAATTACTGGAAGGTAGAACATTAGAGCCGACAGATTACAATTATAATTTTGGCCGCGACAGGATTTATAATTTACTTATCAACAGAGCTGCGGTTGAATATTTAGGCTTTAATTCGGTTTCAGAAGCTATCGGTGGAGTGCTTACAATTTATAGGCGTCAATGGCGCATTGTTGGGGTGGTAGAAGACTTTCATCAGATGACTCTGCATGATAAAATTGATCCTATGGCACTGCTACCCTTTAGAGATACGGCAGATAATTATTCCATTAAATTGGAGGGTGGTGCCAATGATCTTCTTCTGGCTAACATAGAAAGGCTCTACAATACCATTTTTCCGGGTAACTACTTTGATTATTTCTTTTTGACGGATACCTATAGAAGGTATTATCAACCGGAAATACGCCTCAGCGCTATCAGTAAGGCATTCACCATTTTATCCATCATTATGGTGATTCTCGGCCTCTACGGTTTAACTACTATGACGCTGGAGAAAAAAGTTAAGGAAATAGGAATAAGAAAAGTGTTAGGAGCCCGCGTTACCCAGCTGCTTTTGTACCTTACAAAAGACTTTGCTCTTTTAATGTTGATCGCCATGATTCTTGGAGTACCTCTGAGTCTATACTTCATTGGTTTATGGAAGGCGGATTTCGCTTATTCATCACCACTGGGTGTTGGTTCGGTTGCGATGGCCTGCTTATTAATTCTGGTTTTTACAAGCATCCCCATTTTGCTACAGACAAGGAGGGTGGCGAGCAATAATCCGGTGCAGGCGTTGAGGGATGAGTGATAGGAAGTTACTTCCTGATATAGAAATAATGTGATCTGACTATGACAATAGGGTGACTGGGTGTAACAAAGGGCAACCCTATTATACTTCTTAAATAATTTTGAGAGTTGATAATTAAGTTTACTATTCTTACATCTCTTAAGTACCTGTTTTTAGCTTATGCCATGTCATTGGCATCGGAGATTTCTTAAAGGTGAAGGCTGAGTGACCCTGTAGTAATAAGTCTTAATTTGAGGTCATACCATTAATCAAACTCTCCAAAAAGTTCTCGAACATTTCCTCTTTCTTCAGTCCCGTGGATCGATTAAATTGAAGAGAATGTATTCTTAAGAACTGCATCACACCCACAGTGGTACCCCACATGATGTTAGCCAGGTACTTCCCGTCAAGCTTGGCATTGATTTCACCCTTTGAGAAACCCTCATCGATAACACTATTAAAAAGGGCATAGATCTTTACACTTATCGGCTCCAACTCCTTCAATGCCGAAGCGCTATATTTTGATTCAAACTCTGCATTTAGTTTATAGTAAGCCGGATATTTTTGGAAGTACTTATAGTTCTGCCGCAACATGCCTACAAGTTTATCCTTGGTGCTTGTCCCTTCTACCGCGGCACGTTCAAACTTCTTTAATAGAATGTTCAGTCCTTTCACACTTAAAGCTGCCAGGAGTTGATCCTTATCCTTGAAATAGAGGTATACAGTACCTTTAGCCAGCTGAGCTTTTTCTGCTACAGCATTCATGGTAATTGAATCTAGCTCCTGGCTCATGATGAGCTTTTCAGTAGCTCCCAGGATCATCTTTTTTCGGTTTTCTATTTCTCTTTTCCGTCTCTCGGCCGTTGACATATTCTATCTGTACAGGATGCAAAAAATAATGGCTTAAGATGATCAAAAAAATCTGGTCAAGCTAATTTTTAAGAAATCATCCTCTCTAAGGAAATACGCAAACTCGTCCTGTTCGGTATTTTCAAACAATCTCATAACAATCTCGCCTTTAAAACCGGATCCTAACCTGCGTTCTGCCTCAATTGAATAAAATCTCGTAGAGCGATCTAGGTCGAAAATCCCTCCGGCAAGTATTTCAGTCCCTTTTACATCGTTAAAAACAAATCTACTCCCCAGAAAAAGATCATTATCGAAGTTAGAAAAAGCCAGCTCATCTCGGCTATCGTACAGATACTCGGAAACGACTCCAATGTCAAGACCTGATTTGGCGATGTTAGAGAAAGTGTATTCAAACCCGGTAGCCAAAGCAGTAAAGTCCTGATCAGCAGCTATTCGTCTCTTTCCCTCAAATTTCCAAATCCAGGGGCCCGTGATCAATTGCATTTCCAAACCGGAATGATCAACAGTCGGGTAGAAAAAAGTAACATCTCCGGACTCAGAGGGAAGAAATACAGGTTCGCGAGCTACTCCGTGAAACTGCGAAATACCTATATCGAAAGGACCAAAGTAATGGGACCATCTAAATGCAAAGGAAGGATACCAATGATCGAGGTCTGAGCGAATTTCAATATCATCTCTTTCGATCACCAAAGGAAATCTCAAACGTCCATTGGCATCAGGAAATTGCCTTTTGCGAGCATAGGGAAGGTAATACAACTCAAAGGCGCCTAACTTGCCGAACACCTGATAATTGACCATCGGTTGACCGAGCTTAGCCTCCCCATCGAACTGCTCTACCTGATCTGTTTGATTGATGATATCTACCAGGTGAACCGACTCTGTCACTCCCCAAAAAACTTTTTTAAAGCCTACTGTTAATTCACTTCGATTCCATTTCCAATGGGAATATAACTCCCTGATATCAGCATGAGTACGGTTATTGTCATGCTGATCCACACGCCCGAATAGTGCAATAACGTAAGTATGAGTTTCATCCTTATTAGTAATTTCCAGTTCCGGTCTTGCAGAAAAAGAGAGGAAGTTTTGTTCCTGTGACGGATATAAACCTGGATTGAAAAAGAAGCGATTTTCACCCTGCAATTCGGCGGAAAGATCGATTCCCCATTTTGGTTTATCTTGAGCATAGACAAAGGCGGTCAAGGTTAACAAGATAGTGATTAGCGATAGTTTCATTTTATTAATGATTGCGGGTGGGCAATCATCTGCCCACCCAATGATTACTGTTGAATTATCTTAAACTTGCCTGAGAGAAGTCAGACTCACTGAGACCTGTTTTGAACTTATAAGCGTTGAAGATGAGATCGGTTTTCTTTCCATTCTGATGATTTGTCATGGATAGGCGTTGGGCTCTCCAAAATTTATCCAGGTACAGCTTGTAGTCTACATAATCCAATGTTTTAAGCTTGACGCCCTTGCGGTCGAAGTAAATGATCTTTTCGATGCGGTAATCCTGATCCAGATTGTAGTGTGCGATCCTTTTGGAGTAACCGCTCTTTGGATCAACCGGATATTGCTCAACAAGCGCTAACCTTTCACCATCTATCACTTTTTCACCGATAAACCCGTATGAATACTTTTCCACTTCCTGGGAAGAAAGGTCCTCATAGGCAAACTCGGAACCCATAAATGGTCCGGATTTGTTATCCGAAGAAATTCGTTTTACCCTTTTGATAGATGGTAGAAAGATCCACTGATCGTCTGATGAATTTTTGTGCGAATGTGTAAGAGTTTTAGTTCCCTGAACATCTTTAGGGCTTTCAAACTCGATCAAGGATTTATCCCCGTCTTCGGTTCCCTCGAGGATTTTGTTGCTCATTAGCCTTGTACTGGTCTGACCATGTTTATTCGTCAAAATCATTTCCAGATCAGCATAAGCGGATTCAAATCCTACATCTGCCTGATCCGCTTTTCTGGCGGTCTCTAGCCCCTTTGGGTCCGGACTCTGAGACCAGGCCGTAGTTACACATAGAAATAGTAGTATTGTCGCTATTGAAGGTTTCATTTTATTATCTGTTTTAATTGAAGTTTGGGTTTGTGAAGGTTTTTTTTCAAATAGTAGTAAGGCTCCTGGGAGCGCGATAAAGTCTACAAGCAGCGCCGCTATCAAAATGATTATCGTGATGGCTGCTAGTGCAGAATTTAGAAGGAACGATGAGAAAGTCAGGATCAAAAATCCGGTGCACAGTACAACTGTAGTCACTACAATGGCTTTGCCGACCGTAGTATACGAATAGTGGATCGCCTCCAGTGTTCCATACCCAAATTCTTTCTTTGCCCTTAGGTATTTAGCCAGGAAATGCACGGTGTAATCGACAATAATGCCAAGGGTCATTCCAAATACTGCGGTCATACCAAGGTTGACCATGCCGTACATTAAATACCATATACCAAATCCGATTACAGCAGGCGCAATATTGGGTATCATACTTATCACTCCATACCGCAGGTTTTTGAAAGAGATTGAGATGATCAGCGTGATAAGAATGGCAGAGATGATTGACCCCAAAATCAAACTGTCTATTTGCCGCTTTGATAGGTAAGCGAAAATGACCGGATAGCTAATGCCTGTTGCCTCCATGTATGTAGGTGCGTTTTTGGAGAGCCAGTTTTCAAGTCGAGCGGTGAAAGCCAGCATTTCAGCTGAGGAGATGTCTTCCAGGGTGATGGTAAATCTGGTTTCAGACTTGTCCACATCCACCTGATTATTGAGATCCAGGCCATATGGAAGAGATAACTCGTAGATTAGCAGGTATTGTGCGGCAGCTTCTCTGCTAGACGGAATTGTATAATACCTTGTGCTGTCTCCGTGCATTGCCTTATTTACCTTTTGTGCGATGGTAGAAAATGAGCTTACGTGAATGACTTCAGGCTGCTGTTCAACATAGCCCTTGAATTTTTCGAGATTTTCCAGATACTCAGGATTATTGATGCCTCCGGATTCGCCCGCAGGAATGGAGAATTCCAGATTGTATATTCCCGTAAGGTTTTGATTGATGAAATCTGAATCATTTCTAAACTGGATGCGAGTGTCGAAATACTCCAACACCTGGTCGCTTATTTCATTTCTAGAGGTCAAAAAAGCGCCAATAACGAATATGGCCACTGATCCCGCAAAAACGGTTTTTCTATTGCCAGCTACCCACTCAGACAATCGACTGTAGAATCCGGCTTTGGATTGCTCTTCCTCCTCTACTTTTACTCTCATGGGCATAATGGCAAGCAGGGCAGGTAGAGTGAGAATGGAAAATGTGAATGCGAAGAACATACCCATAGCTGATATATTTCCAAAGTCCGCGTACGGAGGCACGTCCCCGGTGTTTAGCGATAAAAACCCGATGATTGTAGTGATGCTGGTGAGAAATACAGGCAAGAAATTCACCCTGAGACTTTCTATAATGGCTTCCTGCTTAGTTGCACCTTTCTTCATTGTAGCTATAACTGTGATCAAAATGTGAATGCTATCCGCAATTGCCAGCGTAGTAATCACAATGGGTGTATTGGCAGAAGCGGCGGTAAGATCAATACCAAGTAATGCAGCAAGTGCAAGCGCACAGGAGATGGAAAGGAAAATGACAATCAGACTCGCCACCGTACCCGTAAAAGATCGGGTTGTTAATCCAATGATTATGAGGAAAGCAAGAAACACTAATGGAACGAGTGTCTGTTGATCTTCTTGTGCTGTCTCACTAAAGGCCGCGCTGAGCATGACATTTCCTGACAGGTACGTCTTCAATTGTGGGTTTTCGTCTTCCCAATCTTCCACCATGGCTCTGACAAAGTTTACCGTTGAGTCTTGTGCCACCGGATCATTTGGGAGAGATGCGACTATGTTTATACCCGCTACTGTTCCGCTTTCGTTTATTAAGCGGTTTCCGATGATCGGATCTTGAATAGCAATCTGCTTTATCCGCTCAAGGTCCTGTGTAGTTAGCGATGCCGGGTCTTCCACAAGGTTGGAAACATACAAGTTGTCACCTTTGGCTCTTGTGTGCTGATAGTTGGTTAACCCGTCCACTCTGAAAGAAAAGGGTACCTGCCAGGAGCGATCTACCAAGTCGATAATTGCGGTTAGGTTATTCTTTTCGAAAATAGATCCTTTGGTCGCTTCAATGGCGATGAGAATATTGTCATCATCCGTATACACCTCCTCCAGTTTTTCATACGCAATCAACTGTGGGTTGTCTTCACTAAAGAAAACCTTTGAGTCGGAGTTAAATGTCAGGAATTGAAAGCCGTACCCCAGTAGGAACGTAAATACAATGGAGCCAATTAAGATTAGCCATTTTCTCCTCAGAATCCATTTCCCATAGGAAACCAAAAGAGAGTGAGTTTTGTGTGTTTGATTTTTCATTACTTAATAATTGAATTATAGTCTTTTTATGACCAATGGTCATTTATTGTTTGTTGAGTAGAACACCAAAACTTGACTTTTGTTCACAATATGACCAATAGTCATTTAAAAAATTTAAGATTTATGATTAGATCCCTGCTTCTCAATTAAAAAAATGCTTCTGATTATTTGCACTATTCCTCTTGGAATTATTGGGATGGCGCTAGGTCTTTAGACAGCCTTTTGGTTTTATGGCGTTTTTAAGAGTTATTTCCTTGGCTGGAATTGTTATTAACAATGCAATTGTGCTAATAGATAGGATTAAAATTGAGCTCAACGAGCTTAACAGACCACCTCAAGATGCTGTTATTGCCGCCTGCTTGAAGCGTTTTCGTCCTATTTATTGGCTACGTTTACCACAGTTTTAGGTTTAATTCCATTGTATTTAGGAGG
>CALBPF010000184.1 GCA_937899105.1 uncultured Flammeovirgaceae bacterium
TTACCTCAAAGTGAGAACTTTCTTTTCTTTGTGGCAAAGATGTCTACACTTCGTTCCTACATGACTTAGATTTAAAGCAAGGAATCTTTATCATAACGGTTATTCTCTCAAACTCCAGATCTCATACAGCGGATCGCCTTTGCTGCTGAAACCGGAATGATGCCACTTGCCCTCCTTGAGTTCAAAATCAAACTTTAGGCTGGCGCCTACACGAGAATTATCACGGGAAAAAAATTCAATGTTTTCCGTGTATTTGCCATCTACGGTGGTGTAGGTGCCTCCGCCTGTTCCTTTGAACTCTTTTGTTTCGGTGTTGTAGGCGATCCATTGAAAACGGGTACCTGAAAGTACCTTCATGGTCTTCCTAGGGCGGTTAGTATCACGTTGACTAATTTCACCATTACGTTTCCTTCCCGACATCAACCACGCTCCGGCCAGCTCTCCTGGCGCCATTTTATCAATGCGTTTCATGACCATATCCGAGTCTACAATTCGCATACCTCCATCCACCATTTCAATTTCAAAAGATACCTCGCTACCCACACGTTCAGGGTTCTTCGTATCAAACTCCACGATTTCCATGATTTGGTTACCGTCTTGCGACCAGCTACCTCCATTAGTACTTATAAAAGCGCCCGTGTTAGCATCATAATTCGTGGATACCTGGTATCCATCGGTGAGTATGACCACATTTCTAATTTCATTGCCGTTTTCATCGGTCATTTTTCCTTCCCAGGCGCCTTGAATATTTTGGGAATAAACGATAAAACCGGAAATGGAAAGGAGGATGGTAAGTAGCTTTTTCATATAAGAAAGCTACGAAGAATTTGGAATGAACACCAAAAGAAGTCATCTCGTAGCAACGAAGAGGTCTTTACCATTTAGAAAGTTTGCGTATCCTTCTTTGCGGCAAAGATATCTACACTTCGTTCCGATATGACCTGATAATATTGGGCTGTTACTACTAAGCCAATCGTCGAATTCTTGAGCCTGACCCTGCTTCTGTAGATATATATTGGACGGAACCCGATGAGTATAGCTCCTAAACTCGAGACCCCGGATCAAATCCGGGGATCTGGTTTGTGCAAAAGTTACGCGTCATTCTCCAACGCCATAAATCCAACTTCTTTAGATTCCAATTGACTCGAGCCAGTGAGGAATTTATCAACGGCCACCGCGGCTTCACGACCTTCGGAAATTGCCCAGACCACCAACGACTGCCCTCTGCGAGCATCACCTGCAGCAAAGATCTTATCGATATTCGAATGATAGTCGTTCGTGTATACATTGCCTCTACCGTCAGGGGCAAGGCCTAGCTGATCGAGCAAGCCCTTTTCAGGCGACAAGAAACCAATGGAAAGAAGCGCCAGGTCACATTTGATCTCGTGCTCCGAGCCAGGGACTTCTCTGAAAGTACGTTGGCTCTGCTCATTCGTAAACCATTCTATATGAGCCAGCTTTATTTTCTGTACTTCACCTGCGGCATTAGTTTTAAACTCTTTCGTTAAAATAGACCATTCGCGGTCTCCACCTTCTTCGTGCGAACTTGAAGTACGCAACGTCATGGGCCATAACGGCCAGGGGTCCTGGTGTGTTCTTTGGTTCAGTGGTTTAGGCAGCAACTCTAATTGAGTCACTGATTTCGCGCCCTGACGATGTGATGTGCCAATACAGTCAGAGCCTGTGTCACCACCACCGATTACTACCACGTGCTTATCTTTGGCCATGATTTGATCTGAGATAGTATCACCCGAAACTACTTTATTCTGCTGCGTCAAGAAATCCATAGCAAAATGGATGCCTCGTGCCTCTCTGCCGGGTATGGGCAGATCTCTGGGAACCGTTGCTCCGGTACAGATCACTACAGCGTGAAAGTCTTCCATGAGCTCTTTGGGGTTAACGTTCACCCCTACATTAGCATTGACTTTAAACCGGATACCTTCCTGATTCATAATCTCGACCCTGCGTTCAACCACCCACTTCTCCAATTTAAAATCTGGAATACCATAACGTAGTAGTCCTCCGATCCTATCGTCACGCTCGAATACGGTCACCCAATGTCCTGCTTTATTCAACTGCTGGGCACACGCCAAACCTGCAGGCCCACTGCCTATAATGGCGACTTTATTCCCGGTACGATGTTCTGGAAACACCGGCTTGATATATCCCTTTTCGAAGGCCTGTTCGGCTATGGTCTTTTCAATATGCTCTATGGCAACAGGAGGCTTATTAATGCCTAATACACAACCGGCCTCACAGGGCGCCGGACAAATTCTGCCTGTAAACTCCGGAAAGTTGTTAGTAGACAAAAGAATGCGAGTGGCTTCATCCCACTTCTCGCTGTACACGGCATCATTGAATTCGGGAATGATATTCCCAAGTGGGCACCCATTGTGACAAAAAGGTACTCCACAGTCCATACATCGAGCTGCCTGCTCCTTTGTTCTTTCCACCGGGAACTCTTCGTAAATCTCTTTAAAGTCTCCTATTCGCGCTTTAGCATCCCTCGATTTAGGAAGTTCCCTGTTAAACTTTAAAAAACCGTCTTTCTGTCCCATTATACCGCCACTCTAATTTTTTCCTTTTTTGCCTGAAGTACCGCTTTATAATCGTCCGGCATTACCTTGATGAATTTGCTCAGTGCAACCGACCAGTTTTCTAAAAGCTCTTTGGCCAAGGGGCTGTAAGTAAGTTGGACATGCTCTTCGATCATAGATTTTATTTTCACCACATCCTCTTCTTCCAATGATTCCAGTGAAACCATACCCGGGTTGCATAGCGTATCGAAGTTGCCGTTTACATCATACACGTAGGCTATGCCGCCGCTCATTCCGGCTCCAAAGTTCTTCCCCGTTGGCCCAAGTACCGTTACATAACCCCCCGTCATATATTCGCAAGCGTGATCGCCAACACCTTCAACCACAGCTTCTACTCCCGAGTTACGTACTGCAAATCGTTCACCAGCCATACCATTGATAAAAGCCTTCCCTTTAGTACCGCCATAGAAGGCCACATTGCCGATTATAATGTTATCCTTAGCTACAAATTCGGCATTACCATGAGGGTAAACGATCATTTTGCCGCCACTGAGTCCTTTACCAAAGTAATCGTTGGCTTCTCCCTGTAGTTCAAATGTAATTCCCGGGGCCAGAAAGACGCCGAAACTTTGTCCCGCGGATCCCTCAAATAAATAGTGAATGGTATCATCTGGCAATCCCTGTCCTTTGAATTCTTTACTCACCTCGTTAGAAAGTATAGCGCCCACTGAGCGGTTCGTATTTTTGATCGGGAAGTGCTTTTTAACATTTGAACCTTGCATAAATACCGGCTTCGACATTTCCAGCAGGGCCAAATCCAGCACCTCGTCCATCTCATGGTCTTGTTCAATCTGCTTAAACGTACCTATGTTACTTGGTGTAAATTCCTTGTAGAGGATGGGTGTCAGGTCAAGGTCGCGATACTTCCAGTGGTTAATGTCATTTCTGAATCGTAATACTTCTGTGTGCCCTACCATTTCATTGATGGTTCTAAAACCAAGCGAGGCCATGATTTCCCGTAGATCTTCAGCTAAGAAATGGAAGAAGTTTACTACATGATCAGGATCACCTGTAAAAAGCTTACGCAGTTCAGGATTTTGTGTGGCAATACCTACCGGGCAGGTATTCAAATGACATTTACGCATCATGATGCAGCCTTCAACAACAAGGGCCGCCGTAGAAACTCCCCATTCTTCGGCGCCTAACAGTGTCGCTATGGCTAAATCTCGGCCTGTGCGTACCTGTCCATCTGTTTGCACTGTAATACGACTTCTTAAATTGTTCTTTACCAGCGTCTGATGGGCTTCTGCCAATCCGAGCTCCCAGGGAAGTCCTGCATGGCGAATGGAGCTAATCGGTGAAGCTCCCGTACCGCCATCGGATCCGGAAATCAGTACCACATCTGCATTGGCCTTAGAAACGCCGGCTGCTACTGTACCTACACCCGCCTCGCTAACTAGCTTCACGTTAATGCGAGCTGCTCTGTTCGCGTTTTTCAGATCAAAGATCAATTGGGCAAGGTCTTCAATGGAATAAATATCGTGGTGCGGAGGAGGCGATATTAGCCCCACGCCAGGAGTAGAATGTCTTACTCTGCCAATCCAGTCATCCACTTTATGACCCGGGAGTTGTCCACCTTCTCCGGGCTTGGCGCCTTGCGCCATTTTTATTTGCAGCTCGTCTGCATTAGTCAGGTAGTAGCTGGTTACTCCAAATCGGCCGGATGCCACCTGCTTAATGGCTGATCGCTCCCAGTCTCCATTAGGTTTCTTTACAAAACGAACCTCATCTTCACCGCCTTCACCGCTATTACTTTTTGCACCTATGCGGTTCATGGCGACCGCCAGTGTGGAATGAGCTTCATGAGAAATGGAGCCGAAGGACATCGCACCTGTTGCAAAACGTTTGAATATCTCCTCTTTCGGTTCAACTTCTTCTATTGGAATCGGCGCTCGGTTACGAAACTCAAGCAAACCCCGGAGTGTCAATGCATTTCGCGTTTGATCGTTGATCTTTTCAGCGTAACGCCTATATTTTTCATAGTTATTCGTATGTGTGCTGTGCTGCAGCAAATGGATAGTTTCCGGGCCGAAAAGGTGTTTTTCTCCACGGTGCTTCCATTGATAAACGCCTCCAACTTCAAGTGTCTCCGGAGATGTAGTATCCGGTGCAAAAGCGGCTTTATGACGCACTAACACTTCTTTTGCCAATCCATCAAAGTCAAGGCCTTCAATTCTTGAGATAGTACCAGTAAAGCACTTATCAATCACCCGATTACTGATGCCAAGAGCTTCAAAAATCTGCGCGGATTGATAGGATTGCAATGTGCTGATCCCCATTTTTGAAAGGATCTTCAATAGGCCGTAGCCGATGGCTTTTTGGTACAGCTTAAAAGCCTCCTCATCAGAAATTTCCTTTTCCAAAAGACCTTTCGCATTCATACTGTGAATAGTCTCTAGCGCCAGGTACGGGTTTATTGCGCTTGCCCCATAACCGATAATAGTTGCAAAGTGATGGGTTTCACGAATGTCACCACCCTCTACCAATATGCCTGCCTTGGTACGTAGATTTTTGCGTACCAGATGTTGGTGAATAGCTCCGGTACTGAGCTGGGATGGAATCGGAGCGTTATCCGCATCAATTTTTTTATCAGAAATAATAAGAATGGTTTTTCCATTTCTTATTGCCTCTTCAGCATCACTGCATATTTTGTTTAGTCCTTCTTCTAGCCTGCCTCGGGCGCCGTCAGCCACAAACTGGGCGTTGATGACCGCATAGTCAAACCCGATGGACTGCAGGTTCTTAAATTTTTCGAGGTCCGAATCCAGAAGAACAGGTTGGGAAATATGAACCTGTTTTGTGTGCTCAGGGGTTTCATCCAGTATATTCAGGCTTTCTCCAACGCGCGTAAATAGGGACATCACCATACGTTCACGTATCGGATCGATGGGAGGATTGCTTACCTGTGCAAAGAGCTGCTTAAAGTAGTTGGAGATATGTTGACTTTGGTTCGATAGTACCGCAATGGGTGTATCCGCACCCATGGAGCCAACTGGTTCGATTCCTGAAACAGCCATTGGTCCAAGGATAACTTTGAGGTCTTCAACGGTATACCCAAAGACTTTTTGACGTGTAGGCAGGGTATGCAGTTCATACATTGGCTGTAATTTCGGAGAGGTCAGTGTTCCTAACTTCACTCTATGCTGCTTTATCCAGTCTCCATAAGGCTGTTTTCTGCTTATCTCGGCCTTGACTTCTTCATCATAAACTACCCTTCTTTTTTCCAGGTCGGCGATAAGCATTTTGCCAGGTTGCATCCGGCCTTTGCTGACTACATTATCAGGTTTTACAGGCAATGCACCCGCTTCTGAGGCTATGATCAACCGACCATCTTTTGTAATACAGAATCTGGAGGGGCGTAGTCCGTTCCGGTCCAGTGTGGCGCCAATCATTTTACCATCGCTAAATACTAAAGCTGCCGGGCCATCCCATGGCTCCATAATTGAAGCGTGGTACTTATAGAACGCCTTTCGTTCCGGGTCCATCAACTTATTGTCCTGCCAGGCCTCCGGTACCAGCATCATCATTACATGTGGAAGTGATCTGCCGCTTACAGTGAGCATTTCAACCAGGGCATCCAGGTTGGCAGAGTCAGAATGCTCCGGATCAGTGACCGGCAAAAGCTTTTCAAGCTCATCATCAGTAAATAATGATGATTTCATGATCGCTTCTTTTGATTTCATTTTGGTTACATTACCACGAATGGTATTTATCTCGCCATTATGTGCGATGTAGCGGAACGGTTGTGCAAGTTTCCAATTTGGGAATGTATTGGTGGAAAACCGAGAGTGTACGAGGGCTAAGGCGCTCGTTAATTTATCATTTTGAAGGTCATAATAGTAGGGTCGCAACTGATCTGTGCGCAATTGACCTTTGTAAATCATTACTTTGTAAGAAAGGCTAGGTATGTAGAAATCACCATTATTACCGGAGACGTTATTCCCGATAAAATGAGTGGAGTAGTTTCGCAACACAAAAAGCTTACGCTCTAAATCGTCAAAAATTGCTTCTGAATGGCTAAGAAATACCTGCTCAATAATGGGTTCTACTTTTTTGGCTCCTGATCCGGGAACATTAGGATCAACCGGTACCTTACGATATCCTAAAACTTTGAAACCCAGTTCTGTAGCAAACTTTTCTAATACTTCGCGGCATTCTTCACGCACCGATTTAATTGTAGGGAAGAATAGCATGCCCACCCCATAATGGCCGATCTCCGGTAATGTAAAACCGAGCTCAGAACATTCCTCAACCAGAAAATCATGGGGGTTTTGGATCATAATCCCAGCCCCGTCGCCCGTTTCAGGATCTGCACCCGTACCACCACGATGCTCCATATTTTCAAGCATATCAATCGCATCCTGAATGATAGCATTAGTTTTACTCCCATCTATATTCGCCACACACCCTATTCCGCATGAATCATGCTCTAGTTCAGGAGTATAAAGGCTTTTATTCACTTCTTTCATAGCATGCATTAGACAACAAAAGCACCTGATAGTGGTGCATTTTTATTCAATTTAATATTAAAGTTAATTAAATATTTTCTAATGATTTGATATAAAATCAACTGCCTAACATTCGTTAGTGTTACTGAATTCAAATATTTTCAATATTAAAACGCTTTTATTGAAAAAATTTAATTTTGGAAACGATTTCGGAACAATATGCTTGATAAACTAGTATTTTACTGCCCTTACCATTTCTTTTTTTCCAGGCGACCCTTCTAACGTTTCTACTTCATATCCCAGAGATTTTAGATCACGTTTAAGCTGGCCTTTTGCACAATAGGTAACGAAGTAGGAATTCGTAGCTTGCGAATTATAAATTTTTCCTAATATGTCAAGTTCCCAAAGTTCCGCTTGCTTATTGGGCGCGAAGGCATCAAAAAAGATGACTTGAAATTGTTGGCTCGGCAGTGGATAGCTTTCTAATTTTGAATTCACTTTTCTTAGATGAAACAACGGATGAATTTCACTCCTTGTTTCCCAAGGTGTTCCATGAATAGATTGAAACCATTCGTCTGCATGGTCCTTACCTAATAACGCCGGATAGTTGAGTTTTGTGACCATATCAGACGGGATCGGATAGGCCTCTATCGATATCATTTCAACTGCTACCTGGTTCACTTGAGCCCATTCTGCCGTTAGCAATGCATTTAGGCCTGTACCCAGGCCAATTTCCAGAACTTGAATGGAAATTGTGTTGAACTTTTCGTTGTAGTCACTTAGTCCCTTTTCTATGAATACATGCCTGGATTCTTGCAGAGCGCCATGAAAGGAATGGTAGGTTTCCTTAAGGTCAGGTACAAAGAGAGAATGTGAGCCGTCCTCAGTAGTGATCAGTTTCGGATCTCGCTCCACTAAATTTTTTGTATTAATACAGAGGCCAATGCGGATACACCTGCCTCTTTGCCTACGAAACCAAGCTTTTCCGTGGTAGTAGCCTTTATTGAGATATCTTCCTCCGGAATATCCATTACTTCAGCCAAGCATTTCTTCATATTGGGAATTACGGGGTTGATCTTTGGTTTTTGAAGGCAGATGGTAGAATCAATGTTGCCGATGGTCCAACCTGCTTCTGTTATCAACTTTACTACTTCCTTAAGTAAAATTTTACTATCGATTCCTTTGTACTGAGCATCAGTGTCTGAAAAGTGATATCCAATGTCCCTCATGTTAGCCGCACCCAAAAGAGCATCACAAATCACGTGAATGAGAACATCGGCATCCGAATGCCCTACCGACCCCTTCGTATGATCTACCTTTATTCCACCCAACCAAAAGTCGGCTCCATCTTTTAACTGATGCACATCATAGCCAAGTCCTGTTCTAATTTTCATGGTCCTCAATTTTGAGAGTGATAGTAAAGTACATTGGCCTTGCTGGGGTCCAGAATGGTCTTAGCCTGGAGGTTAATGCCGTGCAAAGTCACGGAGTTAATCTTTTCGACTTCTTTATTCACCAGGTTTACATCTCCTGATAAAGAAGCCATTGCCAATCGCATGGCACGATTTAATACTTCCATATTACTAAAAATCAAGGCCGACTCAGCCTGGTTTTTTACTTTTTCTAATTCTTCCTCCTTAATCCCGGATAGCACGGATTGGATAACTTCATTTATGCCTTTCTCCGCAACTTTACTATCTGTTCCTTGTGACACTTTGCCACTAATAACTAACAAACCCGGATCATTCGAACCTGTGACGTAGGCATTTATAGTATTGAAAAGCTTTTCATCCCTTACCAACTTCGTATGCAACCGTGATGATTTATCCCTGCCAAGTACATCACTCACTAGGTCTGAAGCATAGTAGTCAGCGTCAAACTTTCCGGGCATAGGAAAAACCATGGTAATGCTGCTTTGTGGCACATCGCCACTAAGGCTGGTTTCTCTACGTTCTTTTTGTATACCTTCCACTGGAAGATATCTTTTCGGACGGTTAGATGCCAGTATGGGACCAAACCATTTTTCGCTGAGTTTAAGTACTTCATCCTTTTTTACATTTCCAGCCACCACAAGGCAAGCATTATCCGGTGCATAATGCTTGTAGAAAAATGACTTCACGTCATCTATTGTCACTTTTTCAATATGACTTATTTCCTTACCAATAGTAGCCCATTGATAGGGGTGTTGTTTATATGCCAGTGGCCTCAGTTTCAACCAGAGGTCACCATAGGGCTGGTTAAGGTAACGCTGTTTGAATTCTTCTATCACTACATTCCGTTGGACCTCCAGCGCTTTAGGATCAAAGGAAAGGCTAAGCATTCGATCTGATTCCAGCCAAAACCCCGTTTCGAGGTTTTGCGGAGGCAGCGTCATGTAATAGTTTGTAACATCCGGACTGGTGAACGCATTATTTTCGCCACCGGCCTTTTGAAGTTCTTCATCAAAGTTGACAATGTTTTTGGACCCGCCGAACATTAGATGTTCAAATAAGTGGGCGAAACCGGTTAATTCGGGGTCCTCATCTTTAGAACCCACATCATAAAGCAGGTTGATCACAGCAGTTTGAACAGTGGGGTCCTCATGTATAATTACATGCAGGCCGTTGTCCAGATAAAATGACTCAAAATCACTCATAAGTC
>CALBPF010000185.1 GCA_937899105.1 uncultured Flammeovirgaceae bacterium
GTTCCACCGACAGCAATTTTCTCAGTGTCAACCATTAGTTCTTCCGAATTGCTTTCTAACCATAAAAGAACCGAGTAACAGTCATCAAGACCCGCTGGAAAAGGATTTTCAGGTGCTAGTCTATATTCTACTGATATTATCAACATCCCAACGTCCCTACATAGCCTGATGCATCTAGCATGTTCCGTGCGAAGATCTCCGAGACAGAATCCTCCCCAATGCATGAATAACATGGCAGGTAATTTTTTCACTTTTTTGAAAAAACTCTTCTTTGGTTTCCTATCCAATCCTTTAGGATAATACGTCCTAACTTTTACTGGTGGATTCGAAGTTTGAGATCTTATCAATTTATCTTCAATTACTACGTCTGTCTCATCTACCTTCGGCAGAAACTTGTACATCTTATTTATTCCTTTTCGCGCTTTGTCAACATCACTAAAGTCAACAGGTGGGGTGTATTTGGCTATTTTCCGTAGTTCCGGTTCAAGAAGTTGTCTTTGATATGTTCGATTCATTTCAAATGATTTTGTAAATCAAATCTAGTCGTAAGGACAATGCAGAAAATTGTCATATGACAAAAAAAGACTTCTTGGAGAAACCACTCCAGAGAAAATCGGTTAAAGTAAAAGGAAACAAAGCATTTATAGAGTTTAATCTTCCAGCAGGTCAATATGCAATATCCACCTATCAGGATACAAATTGAAACAATAAACTTGATAGGTATTTCTACGGAAAGCCTAAAGAACCTTATGGTTTTAGTAATAATATTTCTCCCAAATTCGGCTCACCAAATTATAAGGACTGTAAATTTCTACTCGGCGAACAATCAAAGTCAATCTCTATCGAATTACTAAATTGAATGGCCATGATAACTGCTTCACTAATATTGAATATAGTAGTCCTGATACCAGTCTGTTTAAGCTTGGTTTTGGATCTGGAAAGAGTAAAAAAGTCAGCAGGGATATTCACTCCAGCGAGAGGTGTCTTACTAGCGATGTATATGACCATTGCGATCGCCTCTGGGTTGTTGCTGTTCATTACGGATTCTAAACTAGTTTTTGCTTTATTTTTTATGCAAATCGTTTATAAACTACTGACTCCAATTACTGTGAGGACCTTTAAGAATCCAATAGTGATTAGCAATGTCTTTATAGCTATTTTTCATTCTGTTACTGTCTTTACAATGATTCAGGAAGGTCTATTGATAAAGTAAACAGAATTCAAATGTTATTTGAATCAAATTTGATAGGTGCTTAACTGGAAATGCACAGTTGCTGCCTATCCTCGGGTTATAATGTTTGATTCATAGCATCAACCTTAATTTTATTAGTATACCCTTTTACAGGAGATAAGCTTTTATAGTCTTCAAGTCAAATCAATACTACACAATATATTAATGTTAGGCATAATTCGAGTAGCTTTCAATTTAATATCGCTCTTCTGTATAATGTGGTTGGATTACTTAGGTAAGTAAACCCTCGTTTTATAAGACAAAGCGATTTGTATCATTGAAAAAGATGAGAAATTTCCGATCCTTTTGAGCTGTTTTAAGAAGTTGGGAAGGTTATCCCAACATTTTCCCAACTTATCTGGGAAAAACTGAGAAATCAACATGCTTTTGTCCGAATCTTGTCCGCGAAGATTGGGTTCTTTCCAAAAAACGACCTATACGATCAATAAAGCTCGATTTTTAGCCTCGCAAACATCTCATGTGGAATGTGTGGTTTTGTTGGAGTTGAGAAACTAGATGAGAAATAAGATAGAAAATTTCCTATTAAAGTTGGGAAATTACAGCAAAAGCACCGTTTTCAGAGTTTTTCATTTCCCATCCTTTCTTATCATTTCTCATCCATTCCCAACATTTTCTGAGATTTCCCACATGCTTTTGTCCGTTTTTTGTCCGTGGAATAAAATGAGACAGGCATGTCATATTCGCTTATATAAAGCAAAGTATATGGGAGCTTTAGTTGATCAAAATTTACATGATTTAAAAAGTGTCCTTGACATTTTTTTCTAAATACTCATTAATAGAGAAACGATCATATTTGATTATCCTTCGGTCTTTTTGAGAAAATCGAAACCTTCCTTCATCTCTATATCTTTGAAGTGTAGTGGCGGATTTAATACCAAGCAATTTCATAGCTTCATCCGTATCAATCCATTTTTCAGTTTTTTGACCATATCTGGTAATTATGCGCTTAGAGACTTGATAGACTAATTCATCCAAGTCACCTTCTTCGATCAAGATAAGGTTTCTACTTTCCATGATATTTATTCTTTATGTTTTTTACGAGTTTAGAAAAACCTACTCAGCAAAATAGTTTATATTCTTATTTATACAGGTACTTAAAGTACTTTCAAAAAATAAAACTTAAACTTAAGTATTGACCTAGTTTAAAATATACAATAGATTAGTACCATGAATACCCAAAAGGGAAGCAAAATAAACCAGTTATTACAATCTCAACCTGAAGGAGTTGTGTTCCTAGCTTCCTGGTTATCAAAAACAGGCTACAGCCTTGATCTCCAAAAAAGGTATCGAAAGAGCAACTGGCTACAATCGATCGGTACAGGCGCCATGATAAGAACTGGTGATAAAGTTACCTATGAAGGTGCATTATATGCACTCCAGCAACAAAGTAATTCTAGTATACATCTAGGAGGAAAAACAGCGCTATCTATGTTCGGGAAATCTCATTATCTCGAACTTTCAATCAAGAGTATAACATTGTTTGGAGGAAAAGGAGAAAAATTACCCGTTTGGTTCCAAAATCATGATTGGAGTGTTGAATTCAAGCATTACAAATCAGGCTTCCTTCCCAAAGATTCAGGCCTTGTTCGGATCGAAAAGAAAAACTTTACTCTTCAAATATCCAGCGCGGCCAGGGCTCTCATGGAGTGCTTATATCTTGTTCCAAAGTATCAAGACCTATATGAGTGCTACGAATTAATGGAGGGGCTCAATAACCTCCGGCCAAGGGAAGTACAAAAATTATTAGAAGCATGTAACTCCGTAAAAGTGAAAAGGCTTTTTCTATTTCTTGCGGATAAGGCAGAACATGCTTGGCTCAGGCACATAGACCTCAGCCAAATAGACTTAGGTAGGGGAAAAAGGAGTATCATAAAAGGAGGTATTTATATTCCGAAATATCAAATCACCGTAAATAAGGACCTGCGCTTAAATCATGAATGAAATTTACAGAGGACAGGTATCCTTATTACTGTCTGTATTACCAGAGATAGCCAAGGAAGAGTGTTTCGCATTGCATGGAGGAACAGCGATCAATCTGTTTGTGCGTGAAATGCCCAGGTTATCTGTCGACATTGATTTGACTTATCTGCCAATAGAAGATCGTCAAACCTCCCTAAATAATATTACTGATGCTTTAGAACGGATAAAGGGGCGAATTCTTACAACCCTTCCAAAGGCGAAAGTTCAACATCAACAAGAGGTTTCCAAACTTCAAGTTTCCAATCGGGGGTTTCAAATTAAGGTAGAGGTAAATCAAACCAATCGGGGTGTTCTTGCTGACCCAATTGAATATCGTCTATGTGAAAGAGCACAAGATCAATTCGATGCGTTCTGCTCAATTTCCGTAGTTCCAATATCTCAATTGTATGGAGGGAAAATATGTGCGGCTTTAGATCGACAACATCCACGCGACCTCTTTGATGTAAAATACCTATTGCAAAATGAGGGAATCAATGAGGAAATAAAGAAGGGGCTCCTTCTATCTATCCTCAGCAGTAACCGGCCTATACATGAACTACTTCGAGCTAATTTACAATATCAAAGAACTGCTTTCGAAAACCAGTTTTCAGGTATGACTGCTGAGCCATTTAGCTATAATGATTTTGAGGCTACTAGGAACACCCTTATTTCCAACATATCAAATTTCTGGACTGACTCCGATAAACAATTTCTAAACGGTTTTTTAAGATTAGAACCCGATTGGACAATCTATGATTTTGAAAGGTTTCCATCAATCCAATGGAAAATCCAAAACCTGGCAAGATTTAAACTAAACAACCCTATTAAGCATGGGGAGCTAGTTAGATTATTAGAAAAGTCACTTTCAGAGAAATGAAAAGTTTAATATCTCATCAATAGTAAACCCTTTAAAACCATCAGAAGAGGAATTTGAGCTTTACAAAGCTCTTTTTAAAGTCAGAGAAGATGTATTTGCTATTCGCTGGGAAAAAGGAAGTAAGAAAGGGTACTTTCCAGCTTATCATTATGACTCTTACTTCTATAGACTTCATAAAATGAAGGGTGGCTCTTTTGCCAACTTTACTGAGAAATCTCACCTAAAACTTGATAACCATCAAATTAAAAGCACTTTTCAGGGGAACAGCATATTGGGGGATATCCTTTATTAAAGGACAATACCAGTTGGTTTATCGTAGCAGACTTTGACGGTGAAAAATGGAGAGAAGAAAGCTTAACTTTTCTCGAGTTATGTTCTGAAAACGGCATTACATCCTATATGAAGAGGTCCCAATCTGGAGATGATGCACACGTCTGGGTCTTCTTTGATAAGAATTATCCAGCTCTTAAAAGCAGAAAGGTGATGATTTCGCTTTTAGAACAAACAGGTATATTCTCAGCATTTGATAAATCCTCCAGTTTTAATGGGTTGTTTCCGAACCAAAATTTTCATTCAGGCAAAGGTTTAGGGAATCTCATTGCGTTACCACTGCATGGAAATTCACTCTTAAAAGGAAATAGCTGTTTCATTAATCCTGTGACTTTTGAGCCTTTTGAAGATCAACTAGATTTCCTGACTAAAATACGAAGAATTGATGCACCGGCACTTAATGAGTTATACAATAAATTCACCAATGAGATGGGCAAAAGAACTTTCTCAGATTTCTCCTCCAAATTGGAAATCAACTTGGATAGTAGCATTCACATCAATAGAACATCATTACCTCTACCCCTCATCGACTATTTGAAGCAGGAATTGAATGTTGGTAATTCTGAATACTTCGTTAAAAAGAAATCGGGTAAAACGCTTAGGAATATCATATTCGGGTAGATACTCCCTAAGATGACCCAGTGCTTTGGCCAGATGTGTCTTTACTGTATTATGAGAAATGGCTAATTGCAAAGCAATCTCTTTGTTGTTCAACCCTCGCCCTCGACTCAATTGATAAACTTCTTTACATTTAGGAGGTAGTTGTTCTACCAGAAGTGTCACTCGCTTGTTAAGTTCATTGTATGAAATTTCATCGAGTGTAGAATTAACATAGGACACATTCTCGGATACGACTGTTTGCATATATCACTCCGTCCGTTCTCTCTCTCGGAGATGGTCATATATCTTTAATTTGACAGCCTTGGCTAAATAATCCTTCCATTGCCCTTCATGCTGCAAGTAATCTTCATACAATGACATTCTACGCTCCCAGATCGATGAAAAAATCTTAGAAAGGATGTCCTTACATTCATCTTTATTTCGTGAATGACGGTAACATACAGAAAACGTATAATCAAGATGAGCATCATAAAATTCAGAAAACCCTTCTGCAGTACGTATATCAGATTGCTTTTTTCTAAAGATTTTCACGGTAGGTTACATACACCACGTAAATTTATTTTGAATGATTCTACATAATTAAAGTGGGACGAATATCAAATTGTTCCGATAAATCGTAAAATCACTAGAGGTAGTGATAAAAACCAATGACTAATATTCAGTCCATTTAAGGGCCAATTCATACTAAGCTTTGGACAACTAACACACTCTTTTGCCAATTTGTACCTCTTTATAATTGAAGAAATTCCCGATCACTTAAGTACCTTTTCAAAAGTTGGGAAGGATTTCCCAATATTTTCCCAACTTATGTGAGAAAAAACTGAGAAACGAACATGCTTTTGTCCGAATCTTGTCCGCGAAGATTGGACTCAGTCCGAAAAACACCCTACATACTCAATAAAGAGCTAATTTAGACCTCACAAACCTCTCATGTGGAATGCTTGGTTTTGTTGGAGTTGAGGAGGTAGCTAGTTAAACCCAGATTATGCAATAGGAACTGGTCAAATATCACATTCTTGTAATAGTACAATCAATGATACGATGACATATACGAAAATCACCCTTAAAAGCAATTAGAACATTTCTAATGCATAGCAATAGAAATTAGTGCAATTTTTATGCTGGTAACTAATTAACCAAATAGGTAGTTATTATTTAGTTGTA
>CALBPF010000186.1 GCA_937899105.1 uncultured Flammeovirgaceae bacterium
GAAGCTGATAGAGAACTTTTTAAGATCAGAAGTTTACATCCGGAATTTAAGGATGCCTGGGTATATGAAGGGCAATTAGGAGCAATCACCAATAGTGGAGTAAATGGTAAATCGACCAATACCAATGAACCTAATACCCAAGATAGCGGGAACATTGCAGCTATTGAGGGTCGTGTCAGTACGCAAAATGCTGATGCCCAGATTTCAGAGGTAATATCCAATCAGGAGGAACCGACTTCGAATGAGAATGTTAAGGTAGCTAAAAAAGTAGTGGAAGCTGTTCCTAAGGCATTAAAAAAAGAAGAAGGTATACATCATTTCTATTTTAACTTATTGAATTCCAAGAAGTTAAGAGAGGTTAAAGGCCGTGTTAAAATTATTGATCCTGAGCGAGCCAAACAATTAATGGTAGCTAAGTCACACGAAATTGTAAATGTACGGCAGCCGAACAACGGAACCAATAGAATAAAGGTGGCTTCCGATATTTTTGGCTTTAAGGAAGTACAGTATACTATCGATCTTGATGACCCCGTAACGGATTCTACGTCCGCTTACATTGATACCATCGGTGATTCTATAATAGTAAACTTTGAGCTTGAGAGATATAAGAAAGGAGATGTACTAATAATGTACAATGTCTACTTCTTTAGAGATGCAGCGATTATGAAAAATGAGTCAATATATGAGCTGAATAGTCTGCTGGATATGCTTCAAGAGAATGAGAAATACCAGGTGCGAATTCACGGACACACCAACGGAAACTCACATGGTAAGATCATTCATCTTGATCCTGAGGATAAGAACTTCTTCACGCTTAATGCAAACCATAAGGAGGACAATGGAAGCGCTAAAAAGCTTTCCTTGTACAGAGCCTACACCATTCAACATTGGCTTATAGGTCAAGGAATAGCAGAGGATAGAATGGAAATCAAAGGTTGGGGTGGCAGAAAAATGATTTACGATAAGCATGACACTCAAGCCGATCAAAATGTTCGCGTGGAAATTGAAATAACAGCTGATCAGTAATATGAAAAAGTATAGTTTGCTCCTTTGTCTACTGGCTTTAATAACCAGCCTTACAGCACAGAATGACTATTCTGACTACAAAAGCCATGTTGTAATAGGCGCCTTCGAACAAGAATCAAATGCAGAATCGCTACTAAGTGCCTATCAGAATAAAGGATTTGCTCTTTCAGTAATTCAAAATAATTTTAATAAGCTCCATTATGTAGTTGTGTTTAGTTCTAAAGATCTCGAAGCGAGCCGATCCAAAGTTTTTGCAATTAGAGATCAATTTCCTGAATTGGCAGATACATGGCTATACAACGGCAATTTTTCAAAAGCTCATTTAACAGGGATGGAGTTTTTAGGCCTTACAAAAACTGCCGAACCTGAAGTAATCGAGGAATCAGCGGGAGAAGAGGACGAGATGACGCAAATGAATGACGAACCTGTGCTTATGAAAGAAGAAAAGGTCCCGGTTTCTGAGCCTGCTTTGAAGGAAGGGGAGTATAAAATTTTTCTAAGAGCAATTAATCAGACTAACTCGAGGCCTGTAACAGGTGAAATAGAATTCTATGACGGGCAGCGAAATCGGTTAATTTCGCGATTGCCGGCTAATGAGAGTTTGATCATTAAGGAACCAAACAATGGAACCCACTTTGTGAAGTTTGTCTCAGGTATTTTTGGATTCAGACCCGAGGAATACACATTTGATCTTGACGAACCTAAGAATAATGAACATGGACAAGTAGAAGTGAATGGTGATTCAATAACAGTAAATTTTAATTTGATTCGATTTAATAAAGGAGATTTTATGACCATGTGGCGCGTTTACTTTTATATAGACGCTGCTATTATGAAGGAAGAATCTGTGATGCAGCTAAATCAACTACTTTCAATGATGAAGGAGAGTGAAAACATGCGTCTACGAATCCATGGCCATACCAATGGTAACTCCAAAGGAGAAGTGCTTCATTTGGATCTTGACGACAAGAACTTCTTTTCTTTAAATGGGACGCATGAAAGAACACCACACGCAAGCGCCAAAAAGCTTTCATTATACAGGGCTTATACTATCCAGCACTGGCTTATGGATCAAGGTATAGCAGAAGACCGAATGGAGATTAAAGGTTGGGGAGGAAAGAAAATGCTTTATGACAAGCATGATTCACAAGCGGATAAAAACGTACGTGTTGAAATAGAGATTCTTGAAGAATAGCAAATTAGTATTTTCGAAAGCAAGCAATATTTTTATACCGATCACTTAATTTTTCATTTCATATTCTAAAAAAAATCAAGATAGCTACTTGAACAAAATATCATCATGAAAGCTCAAGCTCTTTTACCCTTATTTTTATTGTCTTTTTTGTCTTTAACAGATCAGCTATTCGCTCATACAGGTAAGTTATCAAATAATGAATTAAACGTATTAACCACGGGTTACTTTGTGGTCATTGGAGCATATTCTGCTAATAAGGAAAATTATGCTGAAAAATACGTGTCTGTGGTCAAGGGCATGGGATATAAAGCCAATTATGGATTCAGCAGAAAGAAAAATCTATACTTTGTTTATTTGAACGCTACAGGAAATTATAGGGAATCGTTAGCCGAAATGCGAGAGATAAGAAAAATCACAGATTTTGCCGACGCTTGGGTATTCGTATGTCTTGATGCCGATGCACAGCAGACACAGCCACCCAAAACAGAAGTTGAACACGAAGAAAACGATTCAATTGCAAAAATAGAGCAAGTAAATGCCCCGGAAGTGGAATCAATGAAGGCCTCAGAAGGGCCGGTAGTTGAAACCCAATCCCACGTTGAAAAGGAGGTTAGAATAGAAAAAATTCTTAGCAAGAATGAGTTGACCTTTGAGGTTAATACGCTTTCTGATGCAACCGTATTCTTGAATTTACATAATGCCCAAAATAAAAAAGACGTCATAGGAGACGTGCAGATTGTTGACAGCGAGCGCGCCAAACTGATCAATGTTGTTGAAAGCGGCAGCTATGTAAGCCTGGCCGACCCCAAAAACGGAACTGGAAAGATTACACTAATAGCAGATGTCTTTGGCTACAGAAGAGCGCAGTTCGAGTTAAATTATTACAATCCGGCAGAAGATGCGGCAAAAGGCAATGTAGAGTTACTAGCTGATGTGCTCTTGGTAAATCTAGATCTGGTCAGGTATCATGTAGGCGATATTGTAACAATGTACAATGTATACTTTTTTAAAGACGCAGCCCTTATGAGATCCGAATCAAAATTTGAAATAAACAGTTTGCTGGGGATGCTTAAGGAAAATGAGCATTACAGAATTAAAATCCATGGCCATGTGAATGGTAAACATCCAGGTAAAATCATTTTTAAAGGTGAGAGTAAGAATTTCTTTGCTTTAGACGAATTGAATTCGGAAAAATTCGGTAGTGCAAAAGAATTATCTCTCCGACGAGCTGAATTGATCCGACAATATCTAGTAGAAAATGGTATAGATGAAGGTCGAATGGAGATAAAAGCCTGGGGAGGTAAACGCATGATCCATGACAAACACAGTAGTAAGGCCAAAGAGAATGTTCGAGTGGAGATAGAAATACTAGCCGAGTAGTTTCATAATTGCACTAGAATATTGCCAATTGTTGTTTAAATTGGACTATTATTAAGATATATTCTATGAAAACCCTGTTTAACTTCTTATGTGTCTTCCTATTGGGTAGTTCGGCTGTGGTGCAGGTTAACGAGTTGCCAAAAAGTAATTATGTGGTCGTTGGCGCCTATTCCATTAATAAAGAGTCTTACGCTAAAGCATATGCAAACCTCTTGAAAGAACAGGGATTCGATGTTCAATATGGTCGGAGTACGCCAAAAAGATTGTTTTTCGTCTACATATCTCAAAATAAGGATTTCGATGATGCTGTTGCTACCATGTTAGAAGCCCGCAAAAATGAGCTGTTTTCGGATGCTTGGGTTTTTGTTAACAAGACTGGATCGGATATAGACGTTGTGAATGAAAGCACGATAAAAAAGAAAGACGAAAGTGGAGTTAAAAGAGGCGAAGTAGACCAAGTTGAAGACACACCAACTTCAAACCTACCACAGGTATCACCAAACTCTTCTGATGACCAAGCCGAACAAGATTCTTCAATCGCTTTTGTTGAGGAGCCGACGGAATCGACCGATTCTACGGCTTTAATGGTAAGCGAAAGTAAATCGGATGAAGTAAAGGTTATTACAGAGCTTTCTCAAATTGGATTTAAGGTGAATTTGTATAATGCTCAGACTGCTACCGAGGTGAATGGATCAGTTGATCTTGTAGATACTGAGCGTGCTAGGCGCATTCAGCAATTTAATGCGGGTGAGATCCAAGCTATATCTAACCCCGATAATGGCACTGGCAAACTGTCAATCATTGTAGACAACTTTGGTTTTAGGAAACAGCAAAAAGAAATCAACTATTTTAATCCTTTAACGGATACTGCCAAGGTTGATATCGACTTTTTTGAGGGAGTGTATAAAGTTAATTTTGATCTCATTCGCTATGGCATAGGAGACTTTGTGGTAATGTACAATGTTGCATTTTTCAAAGATGCTGCTATCATGCGCCCAGAGTCTAAATTTGAAGTCAACAGCTTACTAACAATGATGGAGGAAAATCCCAAAATGAAAATCCGTATTCACGGGCATGTTAATGGAAAGCACCCGGGTAAAATTATAAGTAAGGGTGAGGAGCAAGACTACTACACATTATCGAATCTTAACAAGCAAGGCATAGGAGGTGCAAAAGAATTATCAAAAAAAAGGGCAGAACTAATAAGGGATCTGTTAGTTCAGAATGGAGTGGATTCAGATCGGATGGAAATTAAAGCTTGGGGTGGCAAACGTATGATCTATGACAAGAACAGTACCCAGGCTGATGAGAATGTAAGAGTAGAAATAGAGATTCTAGAAGACTAGAATCTCATTAATATTTCTTATTTTCTTACTTTTTGTATTTCCTGTTGAATTTCTCTACTCTACCAGCAGTATCCACAAATAATTTCTTGCCAGTGTAGAAAGGATGAGAAGCAGATGAAACTTCGATTTTAATTAAAGGATATTCGTTTCCATCTTCCCACTTGATCGTGTCTTTCGAGCCCATTGTTGATTTGGTAAGAAAAGCAAAATCACTAGAGCTATCTTGAAAAACTACTTTCTTATATTCCGGATGTATGTCTTTTTTCATTTCTTTCTGGTTCTACTCGTTTTCTCAAAAGAGGCACAAAGTTACTGATTAATAGATGATCTGCAAGCTGTACCTTAAACATTTTTTACCGTATTTTGGCAACATGAAGCTTAATTTAGGGCTATTCTTAGCTTGCCTGTTTACGGTATCCTCTATGTTTAATCTACATTCCCAAAGTGTAAATATACCACTCAATGATGACTATTATCACCTAATAGATCGATATGAGATAAAATCAGGCAGGATTAACTCTAATTATCACTCCTCTTGGAGGGCCTATCAACGCAAGGATGTCGTCAACTTTATTGATTCCATTTCATCTGAGTTTAAACTTTCAAGTCAGGATGAATTTAATTTCAACTATATAAGAAATGATAGCTGGGAATGGACCGATCAAGCTGATAATGATTCCAAAAAACCCGTTTGGAAACATTTTTACAAGAAGAAGTCTGATTTATATTCGGTCCGTACGGAAGACTTTGACTTACATGTTAATCCTGTATTACACCTTTCAGTTGGGCGTGAATCTGCCTTCGATGTGAATACATTCATTAACACTCGGGGTGTGGAACTTAGGGGTGTTATTGATAAAAAAGTAAGTTTTTACAGCTTTATAGGTGAAAATCAAATGGTAAATCCCGCTTACATTCGTGCCTATAGAAGTAGTAACCTTACTGTACCTCAAGAAGGATTTTGGAAAGGTTACGAAGAGAATGGCGTTGATTTCTTTACCGCCAGAGGTTATTTGAGCTTTGATGCCACCAAGCATATCAACATGCAGTTTGGACATGATCGGTTTGCTGTTGGTAACGGCTACAGGTCTATGATCTTATCGGGGTTTTCTCCGGCCTACCTGTTTTTTAAGATCAATACAAAAGTTTGGAAATTCAACTATACCAACCTTTTCACGGAAATGACTGCCGACGTGCAAGGTAACCCCGGAGGTCTAACGGGCAGTTCAAGGTATCCTGATAAATACATGGCCCTTCATCATCTCAGCTTCAACATAGGAGAGAAATTGAACATTGGCGTCTTTGAATCTATAATTTTCAGCAATTCGGATTCAACATCGAATAATTCATTTGAATTGAAATATTTAAATCCAGTAATCTTTTACAGGGCGATAGAACAACAAAATGGAAGCCCGGATAACGCCTTGGTTGGTGTGGACTTTAAGTGGCTGCCAGCCAAAAGACTGGTGATCTATGGGCAGTGGGTCTTTGATGAGTTTCTATTAGACAACCTTACCGAGGGCAACGGCTGGTGGGGCAATAAATGGGGAGCTCAACTTGGTGGCGAATATATTGACGCATTTGGTATCAGCAACCTGGATTTACAAGGTGAGATAAACGTGGCAAGACCTTATGCCTATTCTCACAATACCCAGTATGGAAGTTACTCTAACTATCGCCAGCCCCTAGCGCACCCGCTGGGAGCCAATTTCAGAGAGGTAGTAGGTATAGTACGCTACCAGCCTGTGGATAAACTTAGTATAACCGGGAAGCTTATTTTAGCGACATATGGTGAAGATGAAATTGGACGCAATTTCGGGAAAAACATTTTACTGCAGAACACAACTCGCGAGGCAGACTTCGGAAATGAAATTGGTCAGGGTATTGATACTGATCTCACATTTGCCGACCTCACAGTTTCATACCACTGGAAGCATAACTTCTTTATTGATCTGAAACACATTTATCGCCAGCTGGATAGTGCCCAACAAGGTTTATCAAATGATACAAATTTCACCTCTGTGGTATTACGATGGAACGTACCACAACGTTTGAACGAGTTTTAATCTCGAAGGCCTAACTTGCACCCTTTAAGCTTATGAAGACATTTTTTCGAATATTCGGTTACGCGCGCAACCTAAGTTTGTATATCCCTCAGTACGTAATTTTTATATTACTCAGTGTGATATTTAGTGTTTTTAACCTGGCCATGCTCATTCCCTTGCTTAATGTTTTGTTTAAGCTTACTCCTGATGAGGTTTATGAGAAGCCGAAAGAGTTCGAATTAAGTACGGATTATCTAAGTGACTATTTTAATTACTATTTCACCAATGTAATTAGCGAACATGGCGAAACTCAAGCATTGGTTTTTGTTTGTATTGTAGTTCTTGGGTCTGTTTTTCTTACAAATGTGTTTAGATACCTCGCCACTATCATAAGTGCGCGTATTCGGTTAGACGCTGTCAAATATTTACGCATGGCCATTTATAAACAGGTGTCTAGAATGCACCTCGGCTTTTTCACTAACGAGAGAAAAGGCGATTTGATGTCTAGAATTACAAATGACGTACAAGAAGTGGAAGCCTCGGTATTAGCCAGCCCTAAGGCGCTCTTCCGCGAACCAGTGCAGGTGATCATTTACTTTATAGCTTTGTTCGCCATTTCAGCTAAGCTTACTTTTTTTACGATTCTCATTTTACCTGTAGCAGGAGGAGTGTTGGGTTACATTGTGAAAAGGTTGAAAAGAAAAGCGATTAAAAGCCAGGAGTCGTTAGGTAGGATTGTTAATATTCTCGATGAGACCCTTGGAGGAATGAGGATTATCAAGGCTTTCAATGCCAGAGAGTATGTTACAAAAAAGATCAATGAAGAAACAAATTATTACAGAAAGGTTAACCTGGGGTACTCTTACCGCAGAGATCTTGGCTCTCCAATTTCAGAGTTTTTAGGAGTAGGTATTATCACCGTTATTTTATATTATGGAGGGTCGCTCGTTCTTAACGACAGTTCTACCTTAAATGCCAGTCAGTTCATTACCTATCTTGCTATTTTCTCACAAATTATATCACCGGCCAAAGCCTTTTCGCAAGGGCTATCAGGAGTGCAAAAAGGCATTGCTTCAGGGGAACGGATTTTTTCAGTCATAGATACAGAGCCAGATATAAAGGATACTTCAGACGCACAAACCTTAGCTGGTTTTCAAGATGTTATTGAGTTTGATAAAGTTCATTTCAAATATGATAAAGACCCCGTGCTTAATGGAATAGACCTTAAGATCAAAAAGGGCACGACCGTGGCCCTGGTAGGCCAGTCCGGGGGAGGTAAATCAACTTTAGTGGATTTGATACCTCGGTTTTATGATCCTACTGCGGGTGATATTAAAATTGACGGACATTTGCTGAAAGAGGTGAAGGTTGAAGATTTGCGTCGGCTCATGGGTATCGTTACGCAAGAATCAATACTATTTAATGACACTATCTTTAATAACATCGCATTTGGTATCGAAAATGTGGCAGAGGAGGACGTAGTTCAGGCAGCTAAAATTGCTAACGCTCATGAATTTATTATGGAGCAGGGAAATGGCTATCAAACCAATATTGGAGATCGAGGCATGAAACTTTCTGGTGGACAACGCCAGCGTGTTAGTATAGCTAGGGCCGTACTTAAAAATCCTCCGATATTACTTTTAGATGAAGCTACTTCTGCTCTGGATTCTGAATCTGAAATGCTGGTGCAACAAGCTATTTCCAACCTTATGAAAAACCGGACTTCTATTGTAATAGCCCATAGGCTCAGTACAATCCAGCATGCTGATGAAATAGTTGTAATACAAAGTGGAGAAATAATCGAACGGGGAACCCATAATCAGTTACTTCAAAATGATGGCCTTTACAAAAAGCTAAGCGCCATGCAGAATACTTGATTAATTTTTGTAGCTTTATTTTCGAGGCTCAAATGCCAACATTTATTTGTAATATCCCCTATGAAGAAGCCTAAGTCTATATTCTACATTGTTTACTTTCTCTTTCATTTCTTCCTTTTACTGATTTCAATTTATGTGAACTACCGTTCTGAGGATTTTGAATTTTTGTTATGGTTGAGAGAAAGAATGGATTGGATGATATACGCTTCTGTACTGGGCCTAGTCCTTTTTGCAATTAATATGCTCATGATGAATGTTGCTGGAAGGGGCTCCAAAAAAGAGATAGCAAGACTCGAACATGAGGCAAATTCTTACAAAGCCAAAATGTTTGACCTACAAGAAGCTAAAGGGAGTTCCTCTGCTGCCGTAGACGATATGGGTGTAGGATCCGAATCGTAATTTACCTTTATGGTGTACAAAGATCTAATCATGCAGGAGCTGCTACAAGCTTCGGATGTTCTTGATAGCTTCATACGAAACAAGGAAAATATTACTCTTATAGAGGAAGCAGCGCAACTTTTTGCTAAAGCTTTTAAAAGTGGAGGTAAGGCTATTTCCTGTGGAAACGGAGGTTCTCACTGTGATGCTATGCATTTTGCAGAGGAGCTTACAGGCCGCTACAGAGATGACCGAAGGCCGCTACCGGCAATAGCAATTTCAGATTCAAGCCATATTTCATGTGTTGGGAACGATTATGGCTATGACTATGTCTTTTCCCGCTTCATTACGGCTATGGCCTCAAAAAAAGATGTTATTTTGGCCATAAGTACTAGTGGTAATTCTACAAACATTTTAGAAGCCATCAAAGCAGCAAAAGAAACAGGCGCCAAGGTAGTTGCACTTACTGGCAACGGGGGAGGAAAGGTTTCAGGTAAAGTAGACGTAGAGATTTGCGTACCCCATTTTGGCTATGCGGATCGTATTCAGGAGATCCACATTAAAATCATTCATCTCTTAATTCTACTGATAGAAAGGCTTACTAAATAATGGTATCCAGAAACTATGGCGCTGCTGTTTTTGGAGTCGATTCCAGGATTATTACTATTGAGGTTACGGTAATACAAGGCACTAAATTTTGGATCAGTGGGCTTCCTGACAGCGCTGTTAAGGAAAGTGCGCATCGTGTAGAATCTGCGTTAAAACATTATGGGTTGCGTATGCCTCGCCAAAAGGTAGTTGTAAATTTAGCTCCCGCAGATATAAAAAAGGAAGGCAGCGCTTATGATCTTCCTATTGCCCTGAGCGTACTACAGGCATCTCAACAATTCGTTGGTGAAAAAATGAGCGAATATGTAGTTATGGGCGAACTATCGCTGGATGGCGATCTCCGACCGATCAAAGGTGTATTACCTATAGCTATTGAAGCCAGAAAAAGAGGTTTTAAGGGCTTTGTCCTGCCTAAAGAAAATGCAACTGAAGCAGCCATAGTAAACGATTTGGAGGTGATAGCAGTGACCTCACTTAAGGAAGCTATCGAGTATTTCGAAGGCCAGCGTGAGATCCGACCCCTGGAAGTAGACACACGTGATGTTTTCATGGCAGAATTGAACAACTATGGGGTGGACTTTTCCGATGTGCAGGGCCAGGATAATATAAAGCGAGCTATGGAGATTGCTGCGGCTGGTGGGCATAATGTTATCATGATCGGCCCACCGGGTGCAGGTAAAACGATGCTGGCAAAGCGACTTTCAAGCATTTTGCCTCCCTTATCCCTGCATGAGGCTCTGGAAACTACAAAGATCCATTCTGTAGCGGGAAAGTTAGGCACAGAGGCTTCTTTGATTTCAACAAGGCCCTATCGCAGTCCGCATCATACTATTAGTGATGTGGCTTTGGTAGGTGGAGGAGGAAACCCGCAGCCAGGCGAGATCTCCTTAGCGCATAATGGTGTCTTATTTTTAGATGAGCTGCCCGAGTTTAAACGCACAGTATTGGAAGTGATGCGTCAACCCATGGAGGAGCGTAGGGTTACCATCTCAAGGGCCAAAGTTTCGCATGACTATCCGGCCAACTTTATGCTCATTGCCAGTATGAACCCATGTCCTTGTGGTTATTATAACCATCCGGAGAAGGAATGTGTTTGCGGGCCTGGCGTGGTACAACGCTACTTGAGTAAGGTGAGTGGGCCATTATTAGATCGTATTGATCTTCATGTGGAGGTCACACCTGTTTCATTCGATGAGATGACCGGTATTGTAAAAACAGAGAGTAGTGCAGAAATACGCAACCGTGTGATCGAGGCCCGACATGTACAGACCAAACGTTTCGAAAAAGACAAAGCCTTGCATTGTAATGCCATGATGCCCAGTCAAATGGTGAAAGAGGTTTGCGCTATTAATGAAGCTGGAAAAACATTACTAAAGACAGCCATGGAAAAATTAGGCCTCTCGGCACGGGCCTATGACAGGATTTTAAAAGTGTCAAGAACCGTTGCCGACCTCGCCGGTTCGGATGAAATCAAAATTGAGTACCTTGCTGAAGCCATTCAATACCGCAGCCTGGATAGAGAGAACTGGGCGGGTTGAGATCAGCCCTGAGTAAAGAACTAGTTTCTGTCTAATTATTTACCTTCTACCGAAACAGACATTCATTCAATTGATATAAATATATTTTATTTTAACCCATTATATATCATATGATAAAATATATGATAATTTAACACATATTTTAGCTAAAATCCTCATTCTTCGTGATACACCCTTCGTATACATTTGCATTGTAAATTATTAATGCGATGAAAAAGTTAACCAGAAAATCCATTGTACTGGCACTGCTATTCACAGCGTTACAAGGTAATGCGAGTGTAAATCCAACTCTGCGAAAGCTAATAGATGGGAAAACATCCGTTTTAACTTTATCCGGTGTTGAAGAGGGGGATAGTTTATATATAAAAGACCTATTTGGACAGGTATTGTATGGGCAGTCTATTTCAGCTTCCGGTGTATATGAAAGAGCGTTCAACCTGACAGTTTTTGACGAGGGGTCATATTATTTTGAGGTCATTATTGAGGATGAGCCCAGAAGAATTCCATTCAAAGTGGTAAATCAAAAGATAGTTATTGAGAAGAACAAGGAGTCGGCTATTATGCGTCAGGCGAAGCGTGTGAATAACAAACAGCTTAAACAAGAGAAGCGCTCAACGACTAAAAAAACTGTAGTAAGAGTTGAACCCAGAAGACCTTCTTTCAAGGGGCAGGACTTTGTAAAATATTATAAACGCAACTAATTAAATCAGAACGTAAATCAAAGCCAGGGTCATACGATTCTGGCTTTTTTACTTTTAGTCCTTCAGATGGGCCAACCTTGGGTTTGTACCGACTTTTTTTAAAAAATGCTTGTACTGTATTGCCCGTGGGTGTTCATGTCAGGGATTTTTCACTTTCGCTGATACTACTATATATCCAACGTCTAAAAATGAAGCGTCCAGAATGTCTCGATTTTTATCCATCCAAGCTCCATTGTCCAAATCGCTCTGTAATTTTTGCAAGCCCGTTGAACAGTCATTTAATTTGGCAAAAGCTGAAATTGACTTTCTAACCTTATCATTTAAATAGGCTTTTGGCCTTTTCCAGAAAGCGGCCAGAAAACCATCTTTACAGTCTTCCGGAATCATTAATTTGGATACCTCTAAGTCATCAAAATATTTATCCAACTCATCTTTTTTTGAGAATGTTTTTTTGTCTTTTTCATAGATCTCAGGAAAATAATCTCTGGTCAGCCAAAATGGCTCAGCTTCAGGATTCCATGTTACTGCTACAAAGCTTTCTGAAACTACTCTATTTATTTCTCTAAAGGCCTGATCTTTGTTTTCCCAATGATGCATTGAAAGCACGGTCATCGCATGCGAAAAGCTATTCTTCTCAAAAGGAAGTTTTTCTGCAAAGCCTTTTACCACTGGATGGGCTTTACTACTTCGCTGAGCTATCATCTCGGAGGACGGTTCAACGGCTACAAGATCCATATCATCAGGCTCATATGACCCCGTTCCTGCTCCGATATTTATAATTCGCTTAGCATCCTTTAATTTGGAATATATCTGTGCTGATATTCTTGGATCAGCCTGTCGGGTCCCCGAATAATTAATACCGATACGATCATAAATTGTGTTCATTGGTTTAAGATTGACGATTATAGAACTACCAGTAATATTGGTAAGGACCGGACCATGAATACAACTCAATTGACCTAAAAGATAAGAGAAGTAATTCGTTGTAAACAAGTGAAGTAATAAAAACAGGCGATCATAATAATCACCTGTTCTCATTTTTTACTTTATACTTTAAGTTTCAACATATCGCCCATGCCAAAAGCGCCAAAAATGCCTTCATGGATTTGGTCCAGTTGCTTGTTGTAAGGGTCTATGTGTGTTCCCATACCCATATTATCAACCACGGTTCGTACAGGACGTTGTCCGGCAGGAGTAGTAACCAGTTTGGAAACGGCATCGGCTACTAGTTGTGGGTCTTGATCCGGATTTCCCGCCAAAGCGCCTTCGAAGCTATCAAAAAGTTGTTTGGGTGCATTTACCATTTCACCGTATCCTTCATCTCTGGACGTATCTGATGGTAAAATCAGGCTATTGAAGAAAGTGGTAGGAAAACCGCCGGGTTCTACAATTACCGAGTCCACACCGAAACCTGAAAGCTCAATACGATAATTTTCTGCCAAGGCTTCCAGCGCCCACTTGGAGGCATTATACGGGCCATAAAAAGGTAGTGTCACCCTTCCCAACAAGCTGGAAACAAAAATGACCAACCCCGAGCCCTGTGATCTTAAGTGAGGAAGAGCAGCTCGTGTGACACGCTGCACACCAAAAACGTTTACTTCAAATAGCTTTTTAAAATCATCAACAGTAAAATTTTCCTGAATTCCCAATACCCCAACACCGGCATTATTTATCACCACATCAAGACCACCCATCAGCTCGGTAGCTTTGGAAACTCCCTGGTTGGCGCTATCATCGCTGGTAACATCCATTTCTATGATTTCAGCGCCAAGGCCTGAAAGTTCATCAGCTATCCCCTTATTCTTTGATGCGGAATTACGCATGGTAGCCGCTACCTTGTGGCCTTCCTTGAGTAACGTTTTTACCGTAAGCGCACCAAACCCACCGCTGGCTCCTGTAATTAAGACTTTTTTAGACATTTTAAATTTTATTTAGAGGTTAATGATTATTGTGTTAAAAGTTTAAAAGCATGATTCCACTGATTATTCGTGAATCCCGGAATACACCATAACATGCACAGCGCTTCAATGGCTCTGGCGGCCTCTGCCTGGCCCATATCCAGGGTTTCCCAGCCAAATAGATCTATGATCTTACTTACTTCTTGTTTGGCTGCGGCATTATTGCCGCAAATGAACATACTGGGTTTTACCTCGAAAGTTGGATTTACCATTTTTGCGCTACCCACACTGCTAAATGCTTTTACAAAATTAGCATCAGGGAAGGATTGCTGTAGCTGCTCCATGAGGGAATCATTCTGTGCTGTGAAAAACTGAAGCACTCCATTAACCGGAGGAGCGTCGGAGATAGGATTTGTAGCATCCATTATCGTTTTACCACTCAGGTTATTCGCACCCGCCAATTCCAGGGCTCCCTTGGCTGCAGCGCCTTTTACCGCAAGCACAATAATATCCCCGAAAGAAGCTGATTCTGATAAACTTCCTAAAACGGCTCCTTCACCCTCACTAGCCTTCCATTCATTCAATTTCTCCTGGTTTCTGGTTCCAAGCATAACATCATACCCATGTTTAATAAAACCTTCGCCCAGTGTTTTAGCTACTGTTCCAGAGCCTATGATTCCAACTTTTGCTTTCATTTTATTCTAGTTAGTTATAATACTTGAGTAGCCTTATAAATATCGGCAGTCAGTTGCTTGCTAAATTCTTTACCCAAAACGGTAGAATATCTATTATAAAGGTTGGCCCAGGCCTTTTGAATCTTCGGATGAAGTTCCTTAGCCTGTTTGGTGGGGTATACTTCGGTAGTTCGACCCACCGTTTTTCTTTCTAAATAGTTGCGGTATTCCATTTTTTCGATGAGTCGGGTAACCGTAGAGGGTGTAAGCTGCATTTGATGACTAATTTCAGTAGGTTGGACACCTGGGTTTTCGTTAACAATCATAAGTAAAAAGGCATACGATGAACTCAGTCCGGTAATAGCAAATTCTTCATCGGAGATTTTAGTCATTATTCTTGAAAGTGCGTTGGCCGAATAATACAAACAGGTGCAATATTTTGTCTTTTCTTTTCCCATATGAGCTTCTAAATTATAAATATTGTTTGTACATACAAATATAATTTGAAAATTTCTTCCTTTTTCTATCTAAGCCCTTATTCCTGTAACTCGTAGCTAATGGCAGGAATACAAAGTTTGAATATAGATCCTTGACCGAACTCACTTTCAACCCAAATTTTACCATCGTTTAGTTCAATCATTTCACGGCAGATTTTAAGACCCAAACCTGTGCCCTTTTCACCTTTGGTTCCCAGGTGAGAGAAGTTTTCTTCGCTGAACAGTTTGGTAACTTGCTCTTCTGTCATCCCTATTCCATTATCCGTCACTTCAATTTGACAGAATTCTTTATCTAAACTGCCGGTAACGGTAACATTCCCACCTTCTTGTGTATATTTCAGCGCATTGCTAATCAGATTCCTGAGTACCACATTGATCTGATCTGCGTCGGCCCAGGCTGATAATTCTGTATCAATCGCATTGATCAATGTAATATTTTTGTCGTTTGATATGCCTTCAAAAAGATTAAAGTTACTCTCGACTATTGAATGAAGCTGCGTGTTTACCGGTTTTGATGTGAGACCCTCCAATTGGCTACCCGCCCAATGCAGCAGGTTATTTAAGGTAAAGTACATGTGTTCCACACCTTTTTTTAAGTTGGCCGATTGATTTAAGAAATCTTCTACACTTATGCTTTTGTCGGTTGACAGTTCAAGTAGTGTTTTAAGGGAAGCCAGGGGGCTACGCAGGTCATGACCTATTATGGCGAATAACTTTTCTTTGGTATCATTTGAAGCGGTAAGTGTTTCAGTTTGTTTTTTAAGCTCTTCATTTCGTTTATCAATCAATAAATTTTTCGTCGATACCAGATTGTAAGCGCCGCCTAGCAATGAATAAAGGAATAAGTTAAATGCAATAATTCCGCATGAAAAAATTATTCCTGCCGCTAGGTAGGACAAGGCATAGACTTGAATAGTATAATTTGTACCTACTACCTCCAAAACAAGGAAATAGTTGAAAATTAGCGTGAGCAGCATTACTATCGTCCAGATGAGCGCCGGCTTAACACCATGCGTAATGAGACTCATTAATGGAATGAATGTGGACCAAAAAACGATGACATGAAATGTTTTTGGATCAGCTAAAAAATTAGTTTCAATAAACCCATAGACCAGGACAATAAAAAGCCACCTAAATAAATTTGCGTTTGGATATTTGATGACAAAGCCGACAAAAAGGCAGCTTATTATACTCTGAATAAGGATGATTCGAAATTCCAGCGCATGTAAATCAATCGTCAATTCAGCTATTAACAGAAGGGTCATCACAACACTAAAGGCTACTACTGAGATTAAATAAATCTTTCGTGATTCAATCTTATAATCGGATGGAATGAATCTGAAGCCCATTCTCTAATTTAAATCCTTTATCAGTGAATCCGAAATTTCTGACGATAACTAAAGCACTGTATATCAGATAGTTTAATGAATTAATTGAATTGATCTATTTTACGTGAATATAATTATATTGACGTGTATTAAGAACGCAATTGATGCTTCGGCGGAAATTTACATGAGTACTTTAGGTATTCACCTCAATCAAGTCCCATTTGTTCCCATATAAGTCTTCAAAAACGACTACAGCGCCATATGTCTCTTTACGTGGTTCTTCCAGAAATTTTACTCCATCGATTCTCATTTGGCTATAATCTCTTTTAAAGTCATCGGTATGCAAAAAAAGAAATACCCGTCCTCCGGCCTGATTTCCAACGGCATTTTTTTGTTCTTCAGTTATAGCTTGAGCTAGTAGTAGGTTAATACCGCTGTTATCAGGCGATACCTGAACCCAACGTTTGGTCAATATAGCTAATCAGTTTGAACCTCAGCTTTTTGGTGTAATAGGCTATGGCTTCATCATAATCTTGTACTACCAGAGTAATGGTATTAATGTTACGCTTCATAACCGACGTCACTCTTCAGGTCACCGCTTTCAGCTGCAGCTACAGCTAACTCATCACACCGCTCATTTTCAGGAATTCCGGCATGGCCTTTTACCCATTGAAACTTTACTTTGTGTGCTCTGAATACGGGGATAAATCTCTTCCAAAGGTCAATGTTCGCCTTATTTTTAAATCCCTTTTTTTCCCAACCCCAAAGCCAGCCTTTTTCTACTGCATCAACAACATACTTAGAGTCCGAATAGATGGTTACCACTGTTCCGGGCTTTTTAAGTGATTCTAAACCTTTGATGACAGCCAATAACTCCATTCGGTTATTGGTAGTGTTCAAAAAGCCTTCAGAAAGTTCTTTACGATAAGGTTTTCCATTCACTGTGGTTTTCATCACCACACCATATCCGCCAGGTCCGGGATTACCTTTAGCAGATCCGTCGGTATAAATTGTAATCATATCAAATGGATTTGATCTTTAAATATTTTGACTGCAATAGCAAGAAGAATAATACCGAATACTCTGCGCATTACACTGAATCCGGAACTGCCCAATTTCCTTTCCAGCCAGTTCGTAGACTTTAAGACGAGATAAACAAATAATAGATTCACAACAATTCCAATAATGAGGTTAGGTGTTTCATAAACCGTTCTTAGTGAGAGAATGGTTGTCAATGTGCCTGCCCCGGCTATGAGAGGAAAAGCGAGTGGTACGATTGATCCCGATCCACTGCTATTAGGGTCATCACGAAAAAGTGTTATGCCCAAGATCATTTCCATGGCAATAATGAACATAATGATGGCTCCGGCCACAGCGAAGGATTCTACATCTAACCCAAATAGCTTCAATATTGATTCTCCAACGAATAAGAAAGTTATCATCAATATGCCGCTAACGATGGTGGCCTTAGCTGACTGAACCCGACCCTCTTTCTTCCGAAGATTAATTACTATAGGTACTGAGCCCAAAATGTCAATTACTGAGAAAAGTATCAGTGTAACCGAAAAAATCTCCTTGAAATTCAACATCGTGTAAAGTAACTGAATTGAAGATTACCGATGTGTTAACAAGAAGTTTTTGAGTAAAGTAATTTCATCCATTTTTATGGACGGGAAATTGGCAATCCTAAAAGTAGTTTCCTTTAGGTTTCCATATCCGTTCCCTAGAATTAAACTTTCTTTTCGAGCCTCCATTTTTAATCTCGAGATAGTTTTTATATCGCTGCTTACAGGGATTACCGTATAGGACTGCACCTCTTTATTCTCTACTAAATGTTTTAAACTAACCTCATCTAAAAGTGCTGAGTACATTGAATATCTATTTCTAATTTTCTGATCAATAAACCTGATATTCTTTCTATCCTGCATTACCCTATTCAATAGATAAATACCCATAACATTTGGTGTATGTGTAGTTTGATACTTTTGCATCATTTTTATTATGGATGGGAGGCTGTTATATCTGCATGTATCATTGATTTCGAGCGCTTTTTCTACTGCCTTTGGAGAGCAAACCACTACCGCCAATCCTGCAGGAAGACCGAAACATTTTTGAACAGAAGCATACCAAAAATCGGCATTCTTGTAATCGAGGTTAATTCCTGCCATCGAGGAAGTAGCATCTACAGCGATAAGCTTACCTGGGAATTTTGTTCGAAGCTCCTCTATTTGATAGTTGTGAATCTGAGTACCGTTGGAAGTTTCATTTTGCGTGATGCAAATGGTATCCGTATCTAATTCGGGTTCTAAAGTTTTCAGTTTGTCATTCATCTCAAACCGATGACCAATTGCATTCGATCTTATCTTTTCCGTATATTTCAACCACTTTTCACCAAACGCGCCATTGTAAAAATGAAGACTTCCGCTGTTGACGAGTGATTGTGCAATTATTTCCCAACACTCGGTAGATGACGACACGAAGAATACAGAGTAGTTTTCAGGGATGTTTAGCTTTGCTTTTAGCTCAATAACAGTGAGTTTCGCTAACTCCATGAACTCATCACTGCGGTGATTGATGCTCAAAATGCCTGTATCATAGGCGTCTTGCACATACCGGGGAATATTTTCATCGACCTTTGATGGGCCGGGATAGAAGCTAATCATTTGCCTTATTGATGAAATAGGTTAACGCCAGCAAATACCCTTCGAGGCCGAGCCCACTGATCATACCTACACAATTCCCGCTAATAATACCTTTATGGCGAAATTCTTCACGAGCATAAATATTGGAGATGTGGACTTCCAACACAGGAGTTTCAATAGCGCCGATAGCATCGGAAATAGCAACGGAAGTATGTGTGTAGGCGGCAGCATTTAAAATAATTCCGTCATAACCGTAACCTACCTGTTGCAACTTGTCAACCAGCTCTCCCTCAATATTAGACTGAAAGTAATCAATTTGGAGGTCTGAAAAACTGGATTTGAGCTTATTAAAAAACGTTTCGAAGTTCTGGTCCCCATATATTTCCGGTTCTCGTTTACCAAGCAAGTTTAGATTTGGCCCGTTTATTATGATGATCTTCATAAATTCTTCGCAGTTTTAAAATCAGTGAATTGGGATCAGTACATTAAGCAATTTAAGAACTATCTCCGGCTCGAAAGGTCGCTATCAGATAATTCTGTGGAAGCTTACATTCACGATGTAGTAAAGCTAAAACAGTTTATGGAATTGTCCAATGCGAGCATTTCGCCTTTACAGGTAGAATCGGTCCATCTAAAGGATTTTCTAGAATACATTAATGACCTGGGAATGACCGCTCATTCTCAGGCGCGAATAATCAGCGGCCTTAAAGCGTTTTATAAATACCTTATTTATGATGAACTCATCGATAAGGACCCCACTCAGTTGATTGAAGGTCCAAAACTTGGTCGAAAACTGCCGGATACGCTCAGCTATGAGGAGATCGTAAAACTATTAGAAGGCATAGACCATTCTAAGCCTGAAGGTCAACGAAACAGAGCAATCCTGGAAGTATTATACAGCAGTGGGCTTCGTGTCAGTGAACTTGTGAATCTACGACTTTCGAATGTATATGAAGACATAGGGTTTTTGCGAATAATCGGCAAGGGCGATAAGGAGCGGCTGGTACCGATAGGAAAAGATGCGCTTAGGTATATAAAGATCTATAAAGAAGAAGTGAGGGTGCATCTCAACGTAGCCGAAGGACATTCTGATTTCGTCTTTTTAAACCGAAGAGGGAAACAATTGACTCGAGTTATGATTTTCACCATCATAAAGGAGTTGGCCAAAAAAGTGGGTCTAAACAAAACAATCAGTCCGCATACATTTCGTCATTCATTTGCTACCCATCTAATTGAAGGTGGCGCCGATCTACGGGCAGTACAGGAAATGCTTGGCCATGAATCGATAACTACTACTGAGATCTATACTCATCTGGATCGTGACTACTTGAGACAGGTTATCCAGGAGTTTCATCCCAGGAGTTAACTCTTGATATGTGGTCTTTGATTAAATTAAATAACTTTATTTTGATTTTATTTCAATAACCCCATGTGAGATATTCGGTGGCAAGGTAGCTTCGATATCAGGAATGTAACTAACTAATCAAGTCTTGATAGCGATTAGTACGACTGATCAATAAGATGATCACTATCTCATACTTTGCTAGATTTTGTTGGTACCTTAAATTTTGATCTGCCGTTACTAAGACTGTAAAACCGTTCCCACGCATCAATTTTAATAGCTCACCGTTCTTTGTCGAACTCCAGCCTTCGTCACTTACGGTACTTAAAGGAATTGACTTGTTGAAACGATACTTTAATCTAACAGGCAGGTTTTCGTCAAGCAGCAGCTTCACCAGGATCAGGATTTATTGTAATAATCGTTTCTGCCAGAGATAATACTTTCAATGTTTGTTCTTTTGACACCGATGGAAAGTCTATTAAAAAGTCCTCCAGACTATCGCCTGCCTTTAGGTAATCGAAGAGGTTTTTGATTGGAACCCTAGTATTATAAAATACTGGTGTTCCGCTTAAAACATTAGGTGATATGGTAACTAACTGATAACTCATATATGGTACTGAATTAAATGTTTCTTTTGAGTATTCGAGGATAAGCTCTAAGGGATACGTTTTCAGACTTAAAAATTAGCTTATCTAGTGATTTCAATTAACATAAAATACATTTGCATCAAACTTTCAACCCTTGTATAAACACATACTTCGCCCTATCCTTTTCCAGTTCGATCCTGAGAAAGTACATCATTTCACCTTTTCGCTGGTGAGTTTTTTAAGTAAAATACCCGGTGTTTCTCAGCTATGGAAAGTTATATATAGCTATGAGTCAACTAAGCTGGAGAGAAATCTTTTCGGATTGAGGTTCAAGAACCCCGTGGGTCTGGCTGCAGGATTTGATAAGGATGCCAAGCTTATTGATCAATTTTCGGCTTTCGGCTTTGGTTTTATTGAGATTGGCACCATTACCCCAAAGGCACAGCCGGGTAATGACAAACCACGACTTTTCAGACTGCCAAGAGACAAGGCCATTATAAATCGTATGGGTTTTAATAACTCGGGAATGACCGCAGCCATTGAAAGATTAAAAAAACGCAAGTTAAAAGTCATAGTAGGGGGCAATATTGGTAAGAATAAGGTTACTCCAAATGAAGATGCCACCGATGATTATATTGTGACCTTTGAAGGTCTTTTTCCATATGTAGATTACTTCGTAGTAAATGTGAGTTCACCAAATACGCCCAACCTAAGGGCGCTTCAAGACAAGGAACCTTTGACACGTCTACTTTCTCAATTGCAAACACTGAACAATAAAAAACCAGAAAGAAAGCCATTACTGTTAAAGATAGCGCCGGATTTAAGTGAGGAACAACTAGCTGATATTGTGGAAATTGCCAAAGAAGTAAAACTCGACGGACTAATAGCAACTAATACAACCATCTCAAGGGAAGGTTTAAGAACCGAGATGGCTAGTGTAGATCAGATAGGTGCCGGGGGACTAAGTGGTCAGCCTTTAGCAGATCGTTCAACCGAGGTTATCTCTTTTTTGAGCGATAAACTTGGCTCTGAATTTCCAATTATTGCAGTCGGCGGTATCATGTCTGAACAAGATGCTATTGATAAAATTAAAGCCGGAGCTTCCCTAATTCAGATTTATACAGGGTTTGTTTATGAAGGGCCGGCTATTGTTAAGCGACTAAATAAGGCAATCGAAGACCTTTAGAAAGGTAGAAAATTCATTAATTTCGCTTATCAGATACGAACCTGATAGGTTTGTTTATTTTTTAATCCGATAGAGCATTATTTTTTTACTTGCTCTCATTACCAGGAAATGGCCAAAAACACATATAAGTCAAATACTTTCAAGCAACCAAAGAAGAAAAGTAAAGGCAAAAAGTTAAGTCTTGAAATTAAGTTTCTGAAAGACAAGCGATTTCAGTTAACGGTTGGATTCTTTCTATTGCTCAGTTCATTATTTTTGTTTGTCTCGTTTTTGTCTTATTTATTCACAGGTAAAGCGGATCAAAGCGTTGTTGGGGCTGTTGGAGACACAGGTCTCATTCAATCCGGCAGAGAAGCTGAAAACTGGCTAGGCCTTTATGGAGCTATTATATCTCATAAATTCATTTTTGCCTGGTTTGGCCTAGCTTCATTTTTAATTCCACCCTGGCTTTTTGTATTAGGATACCGCATAGTGTTTAAGCGAACGTTGGTTGCATTGTTTTCAGCCACAACATTTACCTTATTCTTCACTATATGGGTTAGTATTTTATTCGGATATATGGTCTACAACTCTGAGGGAGTTTCAGAATGGGGCTTTCTTGGTGGAGGTGTAGGTTATGAGATAGCATTAGTATTAGAAGGCTTAATAGGTTGGGGTACTTTACTTCTTTTGATCTTCTCATTTTTGGTCTTTGTTATCTACTTTTTCAATGTTACCACTTTATTGGGCTTCAAAGGTGTACTGAAAGATGGTGTAGTGGATATTGAGAAAAATATTGGAAGCGCCGTAGAAGACATCAAAAAGCTTGAGGATGAGGTGGTTAGTGATGATTTAATAGATGAAGACGCTTCATATCCTGATGAGGAAGATCAATGGGTTGTGAAAAATAAAAGTGAGCTTCTTTTTGATAAAAAAGAAACACTTAAACCAAGGCCAAAAGAGGAGCCAACAAATTTAAAGCTGGATGTGACACTCCCTGAAGAAAAGCCAAAAGCTCAACCGCCGAAAAAAGAAATTAGTGAACCTTCATTCTCTGTTGAACAGGAAAAAACAGAAGAGCAAAAGGCGGTCTCACAGGAAAATTATGATCCCACTCTTGACCTTGGATCGTACAAATATCCAACCTTAGATCTTTTGAATGAATACGATGGTGCAAAAGTGCAAGTGACTAAGGAGGAGCTGGAACAGAATAAAGATAAGATCATTGAAACTCTTGTCAACTTCAAGATCGGTATCACAAGTATAAAAGCCACCATTGGACCTACGGTTACCTTATATGAAATTGTACCAGATGCCGGAATCAAGATCTCCAAAATAAAAAACCTGGAGGATGATATTGCACTAAGTTTAGCTGCCTTAGGCATACGAATTATAGCTCCTATTCCAGGTAAAGGGACCATTGGTATTGAAGTGCCAAATAAGAATCGGGAAATGGTGAGTATACGCTCGGTTTTGTCTACTGAGAAGTTCATGAAGAGTGATAAAGAGCTTCCAGTGGCATTGGGCAAGACGATATCGAATGAGGTGCATGTAATTGATTTGGCAAAGATGCCGCACTTACTAATGGCTGGCGCTACAGGTCAGGGTAAGTCGGTTGGACTGAATGTTCTGTTAACGTCGCTTCTATACAAACGACATCCATCCCAACTTAAGTTTGTATTAGTGGATCCAAAAAAAGTGGAGCTCACCCTTTTTAATAAGATAGAAAGGCACTTCTTGGCAAAATTACCGGATAGTGAGGAAGCCATAATCACCGATACCAAAAAGGTAGTTCATACATTGAATTCGTTATGTATTGAAATGGATCAACGGTATGATCTGCTCAAAGACGCCGGAGCGCGGAATTTAAAGGAATACAATGCCAAATTTGTTTCTCGTAGTTTAAATCCACAGAATGGGCATAAGTTTTTGCCATACATTGTGCTGGTCATAGACGAATTAGCAGATTTAATGATGACCGCCGGCAAAGAGGTAGAAACTCCTATTGCAAGGCTGGCTCAGCTGGCTCGTGCTATAGGAATACACCTAGTAGTTGCTACCCAGCGACCTTCAGTAAATGTAATTACCGGCGTAATTAAAGCCAACTTCCCTGCGCGTCTGTCCTTTAGAGTAACTTCAAAAATCGATTCCAGGACGATTCTTGATGCCGGTGGCGCTGACCAGCTGATTGGTATGGGTGACATGCTGTTTTCACAAGGTTCAGATGTTATTCGTTTGCAATGTGCCTTTGTAGATACACCGGAAGTAGATAAAATATGTGATTTTGTAGGTTCGCAAAGAGGTTACGAGACGGCCTACATCCTTCCTGAATACGTAGGTGAAGATGAAGGCTCTGGCGTAGGAGATATTGACTTATCGGACAGGGACACACTTTTTGAAGATGCGGCCAGGCTTATAGTCATGCACCAGCAGGGCAGTACTTCATTAATCCAGCGTAAATTGAAACTTGGCTACAACAGAGCTGGCAGGCTTATTGACCAATTAGAAGCTGCAGGTATTGTGGGTGCATTTGAAGGAAGTAAGGCTCGAGAAGTTCTTATTCCTGATGAGTATAGTTTGGAACAATTATTGAATGATTTAGACTAACTTTGCACGGCTTGCAAAGAAATTAAAATATTATATTGGTGAGTGGTTTGGTAACTTAAGGGGTCGCTCACATAAAAATAGACAGATGAAAAAAGTAATAATTCTGGTGGCGTTGGTATGTGTTGGAATGGCGAATGTTTTTGCGCAGTATGACCCTGAGGCAAGAACAATTCTTGATGGCATGAGTGATAAGATAAGGTCCATTAATGCTTACAGTGCGGATATAAGCAATTCGTTGATCAACGAAGCTGATGGCATAAATGATAAATTTGAAGGTAAAATAGTTGTTCAGTCAGACAAATATAGACTTGAACTGGAGGAACAGGTAGTGATTAACAATGGAACAACGGTCTGGACATATCTACCTGATGTAAATGAAGTGAATATCGATAACTATGATCCTGACGAAGATGAGATCACACCCTCTAAAATCTATGATGCATACAAAGAAGGCTATAAGTACATTCTTTTAGGTGAAGAAACCAAAAATGGGGTGATGTGTAGCGTCATTGATCTGGTTCCTAATGACAAGGATGCTCAGTTTTTCAAAGTAAAGCTCTTTATCTCAAAAAGAGATAACCTCTTAAAAGGATGGACCATGTTTGAAAAGTCAGGTAATAAATATCTATATGAAATTAATAATTTCAATTCTTCAATTAGCGTAAGAAGTAGTGATTTTGAATTTGATCCCACCAAATACCCTGGAGTTGATATTATTGATTTGAGATAAGATAAAACCTATTAGCAACCTACGTCACCTCCTGAGCTGGAGATTTTAATAGTTTCTTTAATAAACTCCTTGATTTTCGATTGGGACAGGTCGCTTGTATTTTTAAAGCGTATACAACCTTTCCCCATATTCAGCCCTTTGAGAAGTGCACCGGAAGGATCAACTTTTTTATGATCCCCAACATATAAGCTGACGTAATTTTTTTGAGCATTGAGGTGAAATATTGTTTTTTCCTGATCACGAAAGGCAAGCATTTTGTATTCAATTATTTCCTTCAACCCTTGATCAATTATTAACTTTCTTATTTCTATCAGCGTTTCTTTCCGCCAGTCCTGATCTAGACAAGCGAGGAATTCTTGTGGATTACTTGCTGAATATTGCATAAGCCCTAATTATCTGCTCAATTTAATACGATTTAGAGAAATAAAAAAAGGAGCCATATGACTCCTTTTTTATCTAGGTTAAATAGGAGATACTTAAATGTTACTCTCTATTTACTTCTATCGAATTAGATAGCTCATATACTGCACCACTTAAGTCGCTAACATTATTGCCTACCTCTAAGCCGGTTAGACCTTCGGCATATGTAATGTACCATACAAGGCAAACACCTACTCCGGCTCCATCAAAATCGACATCAGTGAAAGATCCTGGCAAACCAAGAATATTGTTTGCGTCATCTGTCACTACCCAACCGCTCTGGCCTGCTACAGAAAACCCACCGTCCATTGTTATTGCTCCTGCTTGTATATTATCAGCATTTCCATCGCCTACTGTAAAGGTAAATGGACCTCCCATCAATGTAGGGGCGTCAAGTCTGTACACGGTAATTGGATTTGACAACGCAAACACTCCGTCTAAATCACTAGCATTCATGCCCACTTCTAGTCCTGAAAGCCCTGATTTGTATGATATATACCAAACCAGGCATGCTCCCGGACCCGCTTCATCAAAATCGGGAGCAGTAAATGTTGGGGGAAGTCCTAGAATGTTCCCTACATCGTCAGTAACAACCCAACCGCTTTCGCCTAAGTCTGTTCCTGATGATTCGATTGTAATGTCACCAGCGGCAAGGTTATCCGCAGTGCCGTCTACAATGAAATTGAAAGGTCCGCCGGAAATTACCGAAGAAACTACTCTATAAACCGTAATCCAGTTTTCGGAGATTTCTTCTTCTTCATCATCATTCAAAGTAGATATGTTTTCTCCGAC
>CALBPF010000187.1 GCA_937899105.1 uncultured Flammeovirgaceae bacterium
GATGAAGCTGAAATGAGATTTCATAGACAGAAAGCAATTATCAAGGACGCCCTAACGAATAATTCCAAATCAAAAAACCTTTTCTGGTATGTTAGTAAAACATAACTTAAATGGATCGGTCCAGATATCACGGCCTTTCAATTAGGAATGGTTCTTTCCGAAATGCTCAATATCTTAGTTTTATCGCTGGTTTTTCGTTTCGATATTTCTAATATTCCAAAATAGCATAAGCCAGGCGACTATGAGAAAAACTCCACCTATTGGTGTTACAGCGCCTAAAACTGGTTCATTAGTTAAGCATAATACATAAAGGGAACCACTAAATATCAAAATGCCTGCGAGATAAAGCCAAAAAATCAGTTTTACACTCTTCAACTTAAATTTTTCATGGACAAGCGCCAATGCGAACAAAACTAAGGTATGATAGAAATGATATTTCACTGCTGTCTCGAAAGTATCTAGTCTCCCGTATTTTTCGAGAAGAGGTTTGAGTCCATGAGCGCCAAAAGTGCCAATCATCACGCCGCAAGCCCCAAGAACAGCTGCGCTCATTAATATTTTTTTACTCACGTTACTTGATTTCTTGATCCAAAAATAGAACTTCCCACACGAATTAATGTACTGCCCTCTTCGATGGCAATCTGATAATCCCCACTCATTCCCATGCTTAATTCGGTCATTTCTATATTAGCAGGTAGGTCAAAAGCAGCAACTTTATCAAAAATTGACTTGAGTTCTTTAAACTCGCTTCTAATCTTATCCTTATCGTCAGTAAAAGTGGCCATGCCCATTAGGCCCACAATCTTGACATATTCCATACTAGCTAAAGTCGGGTTATTGATCAACTCGAGTACTTCAGATTCATCCAATCCAAATTTTGTTTCTTCATCAGCTATAAATACCTGTAAAAGACAATGAATAGTACGTCCTGTTTTTTTCCCTTGTTTCTCAACTTCATTTAATAATCTGAGGCTATCAATGGAATGTATAAGATCAACAAAAGGAGCAATATATTTTACTTTATTACGCTGTAAATGTCCGATCATATGCCACTGAATATCTTTCGGCAGCAGTTCACTTTTCGTAGCCAATTCCTGCACCTTATTTTCACCAAATATTCGTTGTCCTGATGTGTAAGCCTCCAAAATATCTTCATTGGGCTTTGTCTTGCTTACTGCTACTAATCGACAGTTTGACGACTGTAAATGATTTTGGAATTGCTTAATATTGCTCTGTATGTCCATGAATTACCTATATGTCGGGCAAAATAAGATATTTTAACTGACAGGAGATGCCTATTTTATCCACTTTATTAAGGAAAGGAATACGGATTCGTGAGAGCCTGGAGCAGGAGTACTCGAACCCCTACGACTTGCAGAAGCAAGAGCTTAAAAAGCTGTTGATCACTGCCAGTCAAACACTTTTCGGGAAGCATTATAATTTCAACATGATTCTTGGCGGTTACAAATATTTTGGGCCGGAATTTTTCGATCGTTTTAAGAAATATGTCCCTGTACATGATTACAATAAGATCTATGATGAATGGTGGTCTAAGGCTAAACATGGAAACATGAATGTCTGCTGGCCAGGTAAGCTTAAGTACTTTGCCTTAAGCTCCGGTACATCGGAGGCTTCCTCGAAGTACATTCCAATAACCAAGGATATGCACAAGGCCATACAAAAAACAAGTATTCGTCAAATATTGACTTTAAATAAATACGAACTCCCAAATGAGTTTTTTGCCGGTGGTATACTCATGCTTGGAGGGAGCACACAACTAAATAACCGCGGAAGTTTTTTTGAAGGAGACTTGAGCGGAATACAGGCGGCTCAGCTTCCGTTTTGGTTTCAGCATTTTTATAAACCGGGTAGAAAAATTGCTAAGACCCGAAACTGGGATGAAAAGCTTGACGAAATTACCAGAAATGCGAGAAACTGGAATATTAATATAATTGTAGGTGTGCCGGCCTGGATTCAAATACTCATGGAAAAAATTCTGGACTACTATCAGGTAGATAATATCCATGAAATCTGGCCGAACCTTTTGGTTTATGTTCACGGTGGCGTGTCGTTTGATCCATATAGAAAGGGATTTGAGAAATTATTAGGCCGTGAGATATACTATATAGAAACATATTTGGCCTCTGAGGGCTTTATTGCTTTTCAGTACAGACCAAATCACCGTACTATGCGGTTGGTATTGAATAATGGCATTTTTTACGAGTTCGTGCCCTTTGAACCAAAAAACTTTGATGAAAGCGGTGCGGTGCTCCCGGAGGCGGAAACACTTATGATAGATGAAGTAGAAGATGGTAATGAATACGCTCTGTTGATCTCTACTTGTGCCGGCGCCTGGCGATACATGATTGGAGATGTAGTGAAAATAGTGAATAAAAATGAGGCTGAAATCATAATTACCGGCAGGACAAAGCATTTTTTAAGTTTATGTGGAGAACATCTTAGCAATGATAATATGAATAAGGCCATAGAGCTTGTTGCAAATGACCTTAACATTACTATACCGGAGTTCACAGTGGCTGGAATACCGCATGGTTCCCTTTTCGCCCATCACTGGTACATAGGTACTGATGACATAGTCAATGCCACTGAGTTAAGAATTAAGCTAGATAACTGTTTGAAAGAGCTTAACGATGACTACGCCGTAGAACGCGGAGCAGCCTTAAAAGAGGTTTTTGTAAGTATTTTACCTATTCAAACCTTTTATAAATACATGGAGAAAAAGGGAAAAGTTGGTGGTCAGAACAAATTTCCGAGGGTTATAAAAGATAATCAACTTGAGGATTGGTGTGCTTTTCTTACACTAACCGATTAAATGTATATAATAAACGGGGTTGTTTTTGGGCTGGTACTCTCTGTTTTGGTTGGTCCTGTCTTTTTTATGTTGCTTCAAACCAGCATTCAGTACGGCTTCAAGAAAGCCTTGCTGGTAGCAATTGGTATTAGTTTAAGCGATATATTTTATATCTCTTTAGCATACTTTGGCCTGGCCGCCGTCTTGGAAAGGTCAGGGGTTCAGGCGTACCTGGGATACGGTGGAGGCACAGTTTTGATTCTGTTCGGTTTGGCAAGTATTTTAAAAAAAACCAAAGTTGGGAACCCCGCTGACCACACTAAGTCGGTCGATGGCTTTTACCGATTCATTTCTAGGGGCTTTTTGGTAAACGGAATGAGCCCTTTCGTATTGATCTTTTGGCTAGGCACAATGAGTCTGGCCACGGTAAAGTACGCCTACAGAGGGTACGAACTTCTGGCCTTTTTTGTGTCTATGCTGCTCATAGTTTTCGGTGTTGATTGTCTAAAAGCTCACCTCGCCAACAAGCTTAGGTCTGTAATTACAAAGCGCCTGATGAAAATAATTAATGCGGTAGTTGGGATTACTCTTATTGGATTTGGATTGAGGATGTTTTTTTACAGTTGGTAACTAATCCTGTAGAACATTAGTAATGAAAGTGGATTTTGTGAACATCCAAACAATCAAAAATACCAAAGCCCACATTAAATAGTTACGATAATAGTCCTGAGTGTCTTTGTACCTTGTTTCCTGGATTTCTGCTTTCTCATAGTTGTCTATTAGCTCGAATACTTTTTCCAAAGCTTCATTGTCACCCACGCGAAAGAATTCACCTTCGCCGATTTTTGCGATTTCACGTAAGGTGCTTTCATCCATAGTATTATCCACCATGCGTGGCCTTCCGAAAAAGTCCTTTCCAAAAGGCACTTTCCCTTCTTTGCCTATGGCTATAGAATACATTTTTATGTCATAGGCCGTAGCCAGGTTGGCGGCCGTAATAGGATCAATGTTACCGGCTGTATTGTCGCCATCACTTAACAGAATTAAAACTTTTGATTTAGAATCTGATTCGCGCATTCGGTTCGTGGCTACAGCCAGGGCGCTGCCAATTGCTGTTCCTCGGTTTTCTATCATATCAAACTCAATGTCTTCAATGTATGACTTCAGAAGATCGTAATCTGTGGTCAGCGGGGAAAGTGAGTAAGCATCACCTGAAAAAATTACTATGCCTATTCTGTCCTGGAACCGCCCATCGATAAAGTCATTGGCCACCTCTTTGGCAGCTTCCAGTCTATTAGGCTTAAAATCTTCTATTTGCATGGACTGAGATATATCCATCGCAAGCATAATGTCAATCCCTTCAGTCCATTGTTCTACTTTTTCATTGGTTTTTTGGGGTCTTGCTATCGCCACAATCATCAAACTAAAAACTAATGCCATTAGAAAATCCGGAGCCATGCGTACCAAATTGGTAGGATTCGAGCGCAGTTGGCTTCTGGTTAAAGCGATAGGTAGTTTTTGATTGAGAAAATAGCGCAATGTCCAGCGCACCAGTATACACAGTGGTATTAGTACTAGGGCAAACAAAGCCAGTCTGTTTTCCCATGTAAAATTCTTTAGAGTTGATAAGTAAAACCAGTCTATTGAATACCAGGGCAGGTCGGCGTAAATATCGTCATCCATTTTTCACCTCCTCTATTTTGCTTTCAAACTGCTGCTGAGAAAAATCTTTTAGTTGTTGAAAGCTTTGTGAAAGTTCCGCTTGTCGATCCGGAGCGTAAAGAGCCATGTCTATACCCTTCAAAGCTCCCTCAATCTGTTCAAATTTATAATTTGCTATTATTTCTTTGGTAGTAGACTTTGTATATGGCCTATTTTCAAGCTTTTCTAGGTACTTTTTCCATGAAAGTATAATGGCTTCAGCCTTTTCCTTTTCATTTTTATTGCTGTTTAGCACGGATTCGAAGTAGGTCGTAAACTGTCTATGGCCTTTACTGAGCTTTCTGAGAAGGAATGACCTCTTAATTGATTTACCGAATACCAGTATGATAATGGTTAAAAGAACTATCAGAATTACTGCACCAATGATAAAATAAGGATAGTTAAAAGCCAGATTAACGCGTTTGTAAGTTGTGTTTTCTTTTAGGGGTATGGACTCAGCAGTGATTGAGTCTGGTATTTCCGTAACTATATGCTGAAAAAGTATGGAATCGTTAATAGTCGAATATATCAAGCTATCACCTGCCAAAACCTGAAAAACAGGCATTTGGTGGTATTGCAAGCTATCTATTTCAAAACTTGTAAGATAATAAATAGCGCTGTCATAACTTACATCATCAATAGTGCGAGTAGGGGCATACCACTTGCTGTCTAGCTCATAGGGATCAAAGTTGAACAATGAGTCAGGAAATACTATATCTATATCTGAAGGGTATGAGGCGGTCAATACAAACGGAGTGGGTATTCCCAGTTTAATACTGTCTTCTTCAAAGTAGCCATTGACCTTTACTTCCTGTGCTTGGCAGGTAACTATGGCAAACATGATTAACAATAAACAGGTTGGAACGCTCTTATACACTCTTCAACGACTTATTTCTAATCTTAAACAGCTTCAGTAATTTTGGTACATAGTCTTCTTCAGTGTCTACGGAAATGAAGTTTATCTGATGCTTTTTGGCAAATGTGGTAAGGATTTTCTCATTTTCGGAATAGTTCTGTTTCAGCTTATTTCTAAAGCTTCCAAATGATGTGTTAACCCAAATTGTTTTTCTGCTTTCCTTATCGAATACTGGCACTATGCCAAGTTTTGGCAATTTAGTTTCCCGCCTGTCCGTGATTCTGATCATGACCAGGTCATGTTTTTTTGCCAGCCCTTTTAGGTTATGAAAATAACCCTCATCTACAAAGTCAGAAATAAAAATGACAACACTACGCCTTTTAATGGTGTTGAGTGTGAAAAGTACGGCTTTTGCCAGATTAGTTTTATGAGATTGTGGTTTGAGTTCAATAAGGCTATTGATAATTTCATATGCCCGCTTGGCGCCTTTGGCCGGCTTTATGTACTTCTCTTTTTGATCGGAGAAGCTGATCATACCTACCTGGCTGGCTTCTTTTACTGCTGACAAAGCAAGTACGCCGCAAATCTCCTTTCCAATGTCAAGCTTTTGCGAGCCAGGACTTCCAATTTCCTGTGAGCCGCTCACATCTAAAACAAAAAGTACCGTTTGTTCTTTTTCCTCTTTAAAGGTCTTTACAAAAGTTCCATGCCCTTTTGCACTGACATTCCAATCAATGGTGCGAATATCGTCACCGTATTGATACGCACGTACGTCGTCAAACTCTAAACCCGAGCCTTTGAAAATGGAATGAAAGTCTCCCTGCATCTGGCTATTTATGGCCTTTCTAATCTGTATTTCGTACTTTCGCAACTTCTTAACTAAGTCCTTCATTTAGCTCGATTTTCGCTTGCAAAGCTATCATAAAATAGATGAATGTAAATACCAGTTATTTGTAAGGAACTATTCATCGGTAAATGGATAACCAGTGGATCAAAATGATAAGCAATAGTTTTTTAAAGCAGATACAGCGACTTCTGCTTGTTTCTTTCATAGCAACTTACGTTAGTGGTTGCTATGGGGAAGAGGTTCCTGAAGGAATACTTTCAGAAGAAGATATGATACCAATAATGCTGGACATTTATTTAGCGGAGGGTAAGGTCAATGAACTACGTGTAAAGCGGGATTCTGCACTAGCTATTTTTGATGTATATGAAATAAAAATTCTTGAAAAATACGAGCTTACAGATTCAGTTTACACTAACTCACTAAGGTACTATTACGATAATCCGCTGAAACTGGAGAGTATCTATGAAACAGTACTGGACAGCTTGAATTTAATGGAAAAGAGATTGGATGAAATCAAGGAAGGAGAGGTTGAAAAAGAGAAAGGTCAGGATTCTGTAAGCATACAACCCAAGAAAGTAGTAGACATATAGTTTTGCTTTATCCAAATGATATATTTTCGAAATTGGGATTTGATCAGGTCCTTGATTTGCTACGGGCGAAGTGCAAAAGCAGCCTTGGTCTGGAGTTAGTAGATAAAATACGTTTCTCGAATAATTTTGATCTTGTCAACAAATTATTGCAACAAACGGCTGAGTTTAAGTCAATACTAGTTTCTGGAGAGTCGTTTCCAGCGAATTACTATATTGACGTAAGGCCCTATTTAAACCATGCGCGCATTGAAGGTTCATTCTTACGGGAAGTGCAATTCAAAGAAATCAGTAGATCTTTATCTACAATTCGAAGTGTTACCAGGTTCTTGGAAAGTAAAAAGGGAGAGTATACTTACTTAAACACTCTTGCAAAGCCTGAACCGACTGCATTCAAGTTGATTGATGAAATCGAAATTAAAATTGATGATGAAAACAGGCTTAAAGATTCGGCATCAGCAGAATTACTTAGAATAAGAAAGGCTATAGGGCAAAAACAAAGACAGGTGCGTAAGGAGCTTCAGCAAGAATTTGATGGGGCAGCAAAGGCGGGTTTTGTTCCTGAAGGAGCCTCGTTAACCGTAAGAGAGGGACGGATGGTAATACCGCTAGCTTCTGAATATAAAAGACGTATCAAAGGCTTTGTACATGATGAGTCAGCTACCGGTCAGACGGTTTTTCTTGAACCGGCCTCGGTGCTGGAAGGTAATAATGAACTCAGGGAACTAGAGTATGCAGAAAAACGTGAGATTGCGAGAATCTTAACGTCCCTAACCGACGCGTTGCGCGAAGAACTAGATTCGATTCTGTTAGCATACAAATTTTTAGGTTTTGTTGATTTCATTCAGGCC
>CALBPF010000188.1 GCA_937899105.1 uncultured Flammeovirgaceae bacterium
AATTCAGGTGTTATTTACAATGGAACAGATTTCATGCAATGCCCCCGCTTTCCCATGTCGGAGAGCTATGCTGCTTTAGACCGGTTTTCAATGAAAGCTGAGACCAAAGCATTACGAGTAAATAGCAAAACACCAGAGTCATTTGTATTGCCTGAGGGTGAAAATACACCTGCCCTGAAGCTAAACTTTGCCTTAGTAGGGTTACGAGTTGAGCAGCTGCAATGCTTTATTCAAGGATCAGCGTGTAGAATTAATCAGGCGCTGAATGAGGTCAGTACGGTTACACTAACTCTGACACCAAAATCACCTATTTCAACTCGCAGAAGAACATTATATACCGTCACGGTACCCAGTGATGAAGGCAGGTGGCGCTGGTTTAGTCATCTTTGGATTAATCCTAATGCCGATTAAATTTATGTCATGGTACAACCTCAAAACCTTCAATTCCAAGCTACGGAAAGCAGTGGCAATGTAAGTGCACTTTTAATAAAGCCGAAAAATGCCGTTTGTCTCTATGTATTTGGCCATGGTGCAGGCGCTGGAATGGAGCACGCTTTCATGGAAGCTATGGCACGGCAGTTCGCAGAAGTTGGTATTGCCACATTACGGTATAACTTTCCTTATATGGAAAAAGGACATCGCAGCCCCAACGCACCTGCTATTTCCCAGGCTACGGTTCGGTCTGCGGTTAAACTGGCTAATGATCTGGCTGAAGGTCTACCTATGTTGGCCGGTGGCAAATCATATGGTGGACGTATGACCTCACAGGCAGCAGCTCTTGAACCTTTAGTAGCAGTGAAAGGTCTGGTGTTCCTGGGGTTTCCACTGCATGCCCCCGGCAAGCCTGGCTCCGAACGCGGGGCGCACCTGCATGACGTAGCCGTACCCACGCTTTTTCTTCAAGGTACCCGTGATAAACTGGCCGACCTGATCCTTCTTAAACCCTTGCTAAAAAAATTAGGTTCTACGACCACCCTCCACGAAATCGAAGGTGGCGATCATTCCTTTAAAGTGTTAAAAAGTACGGGACGCTCCCCGGAAGAAATTATGATAGAGATAGCTACCACGGTCAAGAATTGGAGTCAATCTTTGTAGTGTGCGCTGTCAGATAAGCGCTAACTTAAGAGTTGATCCAGTTTATTACCAATTTGCAGCTGCTAGCCTTGGTTTTAGGATCTTCAGCCGCTTTATACTTCTAAACACAAATATTTAGTTACCAGGTAATCTTCAATGCCGTATTTGGAACCTTCACGGCCAAAACCACTTTCTTTAATGCCACCAAACGGCGCCACGGCTGTTGAGATCATTCCCGTGTTGATACCAACCATGCCATATTCTAATTCCTCGGCTACTTGCCAGATTACACGATTATTGTTACCATAGAAGTAAGCGGCTAATCCAGCAGAGGTATCATTTGCCATTTCTATTACCTCTTGCACCGTATTGAATTTGTACACAGGGGCAACGGGTCCAAATACTTCTTCCTGACTTATATCCATCTCTGCAGTGGCATCTGCGAGTACAGTAGGTTTGAATAATGTAGTATCCTTGATGGCTAACTTACCTCCTTCTAAAACTTTACCTCCCTTTTGTTCTGCATCCTGTAGCAGTCTATTCACTTTATCCAGCGCCTTTTGGTTGATCAATGGGCCGATTTCTACTTTTTCTAAGCCACTACCAGTCTTAAGACCTTTAACAGCTGAAGTAAATTGTGCCAGAAATTGGTCATAAATGGCCTCTTGTACAAATATCCGATTTGCACAGACACAGGTCTGCCCCGCATTTCGATATTTAGAAGCAATCGCTCCCTGAACGGCCTTTTCAATATCTGAATCATTAAACACAATAAAAGGGGCGTTCCCACCCAGTTCAAGTGATAGCTTCTTTACGGTACCGGCACATTGTTTCATGAGCAACTTACCCACAGCTGTAGAACCGGTGAATGAGAGCTTTTTCACTTTTGGGGATGAGGTTAATACCTCACCAACTTCGCCCGGATTGCTCGTAGGCACTACATTAATCACTCCAGGAGGAAACCCCGCCTCTTTAGCCAGTTGCGCAAGCGCAAGCGCTGAGAGTGGTGTGTCTTCTGCTGGCTTGATTACTACCGAACATCCTACCGCTAGTGCAGGCGCTACTTTACGCGTGATCATAGCATTTGGAAAATTCCATGGTGTAAGTGCGGCCACAACACCTACCGGTTGTTTGAGAACTATTATTCTTTTATTCTCCTGATGACCGGGAATGGTATCCCCATAGATACGCTTAGCTTCTTCGGCAAACCACTCAATAAATGAAGCGCCATAGGCTATCTCACCTCTTGATTCCATCAAAGGTTTACCTTGTTCCAGTGTGAGTAAGGTGGCTAGGTCCTCCTGGTTCTTAATTATAAGATTAAACCATTTTCGAAGTATTGCTGATCGTTCTCCGGCAGTGAGTATTTTCCACAATCCAAGAGCGTTGGAAGCAGCTTCAATTGCAGCCTGGGTATCAACAGGCCCACAGTCAGAAACTTCCGTAAGCTCAGATTGATCAAATGGATTCTTTACTATAAAAGTATTTCCAGATTCAGCATCAAGCCATTCATTATTTATAAATAACTGATTTTGAATTAGTTGTTTATTTTTAATTAATTCAATCATCACGTACAATTTGAAACGTTTTTCTTAAACTTTCGAGGCGGTATTGATAGTTAAAAGCCATTTAAAAAATTATAGGACCTATTGACTCACCGCACCTCTATACAGCATAAATTAACCAATGTTTTTAGATCATTTGAATATCTTTAGGATATCTTACAAAGTTTCAAAATAATGAGAGCAGGTCAATTTCTATTAGTCGCATTTCTATTCGTTAATTCCATTTTACAAGCCCAGCCCCTTTGGCTCAGATCAGCATCAATTTCTCCAGACGGAAGCCAAATCGCTTTTTCTTATAAAGGGGATATTTTCTTAGTGCCTACATCAGGAGGCGTAGCTGTTCCTCTTACTATTGACGATTCCCATGACTATATGCCTGTTTGGTCAAATGATGGACTGAAGCTGGCTTTTGCTTCCAACCGCTATGGAAATTTTGATGTTTTCACTGTTCCGGTTTCTGGGGGCAAGCTGGATAGGCTAACCTATCATTCTTCAGACGATTTACCGAATACCTTTAGTCCTGATGATCAACAGGTAGTTTTTAATTCCTGGAGGGTGGATTTAGCTAAATATGCCCAATTCCCAAACAGCAGAATGCCCGAGCTTTATTCTGTACCGGTATCAGGAGGAAGACCTGCAACAGTTCTAACCACTCCTTCAGAAGCTGTTGTCTATGATAGAGTCGGTAGCAAAATCTACTATCAAGACCGAAAAGGATATGAAGACCCTTTTCGGAAGCATCATACTTCTTCAATTACCAGAGATTTGTGGGTTTATGATACCAAATCGGCTAAGCATACTCAACTAACCGATTTTCCAGGGGAAGACAGAAATCCGGTATTGTCAGCCGATGAAAATTCCATATTCTACCTATGCGAAAAGAGTGGTTCATACAACGTCTATAAAATGGACGTGAGCACCCCCACTGCATCTACACCCCTGACAAAGTTCGAGAGACATCCCGTAAGGTACCTCAGCATAAGTGATGATGACCTAATGTGCTTCAGTTATAACGGAGAGTTATACACTTTTAGAGAAGGTAATGAACCAAAAAAAGTAAGAATAGAAATTAAGAGTACGCGTCAAAACATGGCTAGGAAAACCGTTCCAATTTCGTCCGGAATTTCTGAAATGCAGATCGCTTCACATGGTAAGGAGTTCGTTTTTGTAAAAAGAGGTGAAGTATTTGTGTCTTCCGTAGATGGTGGTACCACCAAAAGAATTACCAATACACCGGAGCAAGAAAGATCTGTAAGCTTTAGTCCTGATGGCAGGTCAATTATTTACTCCGGAGAACGCAACGGATCCTGGAATATCTATGAAGTCACGCTCAAAGATAAAAATGAGCCTTATTTTTTTGCGGCTACGCTTATGGAAGAAAAGGCTTTAGTAAGTACCAGTGCAGCTGAATTTCAACCTGTTTATTCTCCGGATGGAAAAAAAGTGGCTTACCTAGAGGATCGAACTACTTTGAAAATACTTGATAAAGCCTCGGGTGAGGTTGAGGTGGCGCTGCCAGCGATTCGCAACTACTCTTACTCAGATGGCGACATCAGTTACAGCTGGTCACCGGATAGCAAATGGATTGCCTGTGACATGTTGATGCCCAGACAGTGGATCGGTGAGATTGGCATAATTAACGTGGCTACAAAAGAAGTAAAAAATATTACAAAAAGCGGTTATCAGGATTTTGTTCCACGCTGGACGGATGACGGCAGCTTGGTTTATTGGTTCTCTGATCGCGACGGCATGAAAAATCATGGCAGTTGGGGAGCAGAATCCGATGTTTATGCAATACTATTAACACAAGAAGCCTATGATAAATACCAACTGAGCAAGGAAGAAAAAGAGTTGATTGAAGAAGATAAAGAGGAAAGTAAAGACAAGGGAAAAGGCAAAGACGATGATAGCAGAAGAGATGAAATAAGTCCTATTGAAATTGACTTTGATGATATCAAAAAAAGAAAAGTAAGGCTGACGGTGCACTCGTCTCGTCTGAATGATGGCATCCTATCTAAAGATGGTGAAAAGCTCTACTACCTTGCCCGTTTTGAAAAAGGTTTGGACCTCTGGATGACAAAGCTAAGAAGCAGCGAAACGAAACTCTTGACAAAGCTTGGCGCCGGCAATGGCGGTCTTATTCTTAGTGACGACGACAAAACAATTTTCATGATATCCGACGGTAAAGCTTATAAAATAGATGCCGAAAGCGGAAAGAAGGAGGGTCTGAACTTTAAAGGTGAAATGGAACTTAAAGCTGAAAAAGAAAGGGAGTACCTTTTCGGTCATATGTGGCAGCAGGTAAAAGATAAGTTCTATGTGAAAAACCTGCATAATGTGGATTGGGATGGCTACAAAAAAGATTATGAACGGTTTCTACCACACATAAGCAACAATCATGATTTTGCTGAAATGATGAGCGAACTGCTTGGGGAGCTAAACGCATCTCATACAGGTTGTCGCTACAGAGCCTCAAATCAGGCATCGGATCAGACAAGCTCGTTAGGTTTATTTTTTGACAATGCCTATACAGGTGATGGACTTAGAATAGAAGAAGTGCTTAAGGACGGACCATGTGATAAAGATGACTTGAAAATAGCTGCGGGAATGGTTATTGAAAAGATAGACGGGATCGCTCTAGCTCCGACTATTAACCATTATGATGTCATGAACCGTAAGCAAGGCGACCGTATCCGTTTATCGTTATATGATCCGGTAAAGAAAACACGATTCAATCAGGTGATCAAACCCATCGGCCGAGGCAAAGAATACAACTTGTTATACGAGCGATGGGTGACCAACCGCAAAAAAGAAGTAGAAGAAGCATCAGGAGGCAAAGTGGGTTACGTACACGTACGTGGCATGAATAATCCTAGCTACCGTACGGTTTACGAAGAGGTCTTAGGTGAAAATTACGACAAGGAATCACTGATAATAGATACGCGTTCAAACGGTGGTGGCTGGTTACACGATGATCTGGCCACTTTCCTGAGTGGCAACGAATACATCAGAATGATGCCACGAGGTCAGGACCTGGGTACAGAACCACAATTTAAATGGACTAAATCGACTGCTGTACTCACCGGTGAGAGTAACTATTCAGATGCTCATATGTTTCCTTATGCCTATAAAGCGCTTAATATAGGAACCACCATTGGCATGCCTATACCAGGTACTGGAACCGCCGTGTGGTGGGAAAGACAAATTGACCCAACACTTGTATTCGGTATCCCACAGGTTGGTATGGTAGATATAAATGGTGATTACCTGGAGAATAAGCAGTTAGAACCGGATATAAAAGTTAAGAATAGCTATGAAATGCTGGCCCAGGGAAAAGATGAACAGCTGTTGAAAGCTGTAGAGGTACTTCTCAGAAGCAAAACAGAAAAGCCTGACAACACCAACGTGAAAACCGTAGAAGGAAGAAAATAGGGTATTCAGAACTTTGTTTGAGGCATCAATTTAGCCTTGTCTTTTAAAGCAATTAGGACCAGATTAGACAAGGTCAAAAGCCAAAGCGTAATAGTATAATTGTCCAAAGGAGCTGATACCAAGCTTTCTGTTAATGTTTTTTCTATGTTGTGCTACCGTAGCCCTACTTATGGACAAAAGCCGCGCAATTTGCGGGCTATTATAATCTCTGGCTAGCAGTTGAATAATTTGCCTCTCACGAATAGTTAAACGGTCAAACTGTACCTGCTTGACTTGCTTAAACAAAGCCTGATTTCGGATCCTCCTTATTTTGTGGCCAATAGAAGGATCTCCTGAAAAGCCATTCAAGATCTCTTCCTGATATATAGACATATAGACAATTAATTAGTATAAACTAAGCCAATTCTTATTAAAAGTAAGATTTAAAATGTATATCGGAATTAATTATTCTTAAAATAATTCAGAATTAACTATCTGCACCAACTTACAGAGAACTGGAGGGGGCCTCATAAGCTTTGCATAATTTATGCGACTTGAAAATAAATTAAGATTATATATGGTATGTTTAACAGGCCGTTATTTATGTTGATCTGCAGTGAATTATAAACATTTTATATCCGCCGGAAGTGAAAAATAAAACTTACATATCCCCTACTATTGATTGTTATTCTTAGAGCCTTTTCAATATTGGCCAGTAGTCAAATTAGCGACTTGTTTGATATTATTTCTGATGAACTGGGATGAGAATGGGAAGCGCTTAGTAAAGCAGATGTTCCGGTCTATTATATAGGTTATACTTTCTCTTCGGCGCCCAAAAGATTTCATGGAAAAAGACTCCGGCAGCTCTTGGGTGCAGTATAATGGGCCTGTGTAGGGTTCAGCCAACGCGCTGTTTTGAGTTTTTTAGTACAATGAGTCGGTTAATATCATTTTTAAATGACACAGGTATCGGGTAAAAGTCCTATCAAAACGGAAAGTGTATAATCTGGGGTATATTTGGCCGCGAAAATATAACCTCTTATTTGTATACATAATGCAAGAAGCATTTCTATTTAGCTAGCGATATTGATTTTTAAACCAGATATTTTACTCCACAGGTTAAAAAACTCTGGCCTAAACCCTATGTCGTTAGATTAATAATGAATTAATGGACTTAGGCTAATGTTAACCTTTTCACCTTTAACTAAATGGTCTCCTTTACTACGTACCGTGAGTGTTTCCTGATAAACCATGACCTCGACTTCCTCATATCCGCCAAAATAAAAAGTACGTAGTACTTTACCGTTAAACCCTTTCGTCCCATCTTTAGAAATGCTAAATGCCTCAGGGCGCATGATTACATTACCAAACTCGCTCATGTAACCTCCATTCACTTTTAATCCCCAGTTCGTTGGATTGATGAGGTTGTATTTTCCAAATAAGCCGGCAACATATTCATCTACAGGTTCATTGTACACCATATACGGCTCACCTTGCTGTATGACTTGCCCATTCTTCATAACAACAATACTATCTGCCCATGGCAGTACATCCGTTGGCTCATGGGAAACAAGAACAATGGTTTGTGACATTTCCTGGCCCATGGCATCTATGACTTCCTTCATGGCACGCTTATGAATAGGATCAAGATTTGAGAACGGTTCGTCAAGCAACAATATCTCCGGAGAAGTCATTAATAATTTAGCAAGGGCCACGCGTTGCTTTTCACCACCTGATAAATTCCTGGTATCTGAAGCCAACAGATGAGCTACACGGCATATATTGTATATTTTCTCCGAATCTTCTAAGGTCATTTCATAAGGATCATAAAGATGCTGTTCTACACTTATGAACTTGGGAAGCTCGAAATGTTGCGACAAATAAGCTATTCCCGGTTGGCCGGGAATCAGCTTATCTTTGGGGCTTTCCATTTGCTTGCCGTGATAAAAAATTTTTCCTGAGTCAATAGGAATTAATCCTGCTGCCAGTCTAAGGAGAGTAGATTTACCGGAACCCGTCTCCCCTACTATGGCAAGCTTGGCGCCTCCGGTCACGTTTAGTGTAACTCCAGATACAGCAGGCGCATCGTCGGTGTAAGCCCTAACGACATTTTCAAGAAGTAATAAATTATCTGACATGCTATTTCAAACAAAGCCGCACTTTTATAGTTTATATCCACCCGCTGTCCGCTGATTTCAGTATAGTTCTATGTTTAGATTAAACATTCGTAGCGTAAACGGGTTAACCTATCATAAACATCAAAACCATATGAAAAAGTTATCTTATTTAGTATTAAGTGCATTAGTATTCACTTTTGCCTGTGGAAGCGGAGGTAAAGAAACTGCGGAAGCAGAAGAAGTAGTTGAAACAGAGCCTGTGGAAGAAGTAGTAGAGGCTGAACCGTTAGAAGAAACGAAAGATATTGTAGCTCTTGCGGCTGAAACTGACATTCTTTCAACGCTCGTTGCCGCAGTTCAAGCTGGTGAGCTCGTAGAAACATTACAAGGAGAAGGGCCTTTTACTGTATTTGCCCCGACCAATGAAGCTTTTGCCGCCCTTCCTGAGGGCACTCTCGATAATTTGCTACTACCTGAAAACAAAGACCAGTTAGTGGCTATCTTAACTTATCATGTTGTTGCAGGCAAAGTTATGTCTACAGACCTAACTGACGGGATGACGGCTGCTACGGTTAATGGAGCAGAAGTGACCATTACGACAGTTGACGGAGCTAAAGTAAATGGCGCCGGCGTGGTATCAGCTGATATTGAAGCTTCAAATGGTATAGTACACGTCATAGATGCGGTAATATTGCCACCTTCCGAGTGATAAAATTTTAGTCATCTGAAAGGGCTTTCTTATTTGAGAAAGCCTTTTTTGTTACTATCCGGAGCGGCGTTATATCTTAGGTCGTTTTTATGAAAACATTAATCCGAAAAATATTTATTATTTTTCTACTAATCTCTGTAATTCTTGTTATCACTAATCCTAATGGAGCTAGGTTTTTAGAACAGGTAGCCAGGGATTATGGTACCGTGCACCATGGTAAGCCTTTAGACACTACCAAACTTTTAGAGATTGGCGAAATACAAACCCAAACCTATTTTTTATTTAGTTTATACAGCTATCGGTTTGGCGCTATCTCGGTGACTTACATAGGTGTACTGGGTACTTTTATAAAGCTTGGCTCCGAGCGCAAAAAACAACAAAATGAAATAAAAACCGTTTGACAAATCACTTATTTGATTTCTTCAAAATGAGTTTATCTTTAATCGGTTATTAAATTTACTTATGAAGAAAGTCATTAAGGTAACGTTACTGTTCGCTTTTGTATTTATTATCCTATTTTCTTCTGTCCTGATTATAGGTGTGTTTCAGCAGGATCGCGTTGTTCGAAATTTGGTTAAATCGGTAAATAACGGCTTTAGCGGTCGACTAGTTATCGACGGAAGTCATATCTCTCCATTCGCTAGTTTCCCCTATATTTCAATCGATTTAGAAGATATTAGCCTTTATGAGGGTAAGGAGCTGGATAGTGAGCGTCTGTTGCACGTTAGCGACGCATATTTAGGATTTGATTTTTGGACTATACTAGATGGTTCATTTGAAGTGAAGTCCATTAAATTGGACAGTGGTTTCCTAAAGCTTGTCCAGCATGAAGATGGCACATTTAATATAGTTAATGCGCTGTCTGACATCAAAGACGAGGCTAACAATGATGAAACCTCAGAATTCAGCCTCGACTTAAAATCGGTCCAACTCACTAATATTGACCTGCTTAAACTAAATGAAGAAACCAACATACTTGTTGAGGCATTCATTGAAAATTCCCAGTCGAGTTTGAATAAGTCAAGCGAACATACCTACATATCGTTGGATAGTCGATTTGTATTCAACCTGATCATCGATGGTGATACTTCTTTTTTACATCATAAGCATGTGGATCTGCATACAGAACTCGACTTTGACGCAACACAAAACATATTGGAAATTAGTCCTTCCGAGGTAGTTATAGAAAAGGCCATATTTCTCATGGATGGCGCGATTGATGTGGATAATGATATGGACTTAAAGCTAAAATTTAGTGGCAATAAACCGGATTTTGATTTTTTTTTGGCGTTAGTCTCTGAGAAGTTCGCTCCTGTTCTAAAGCGCTACGAAAATGGTGGTCGCATTTACTTTGATGCGTCGATTGAAGGTAAGTCCATAAATGGTTTTAACCCTGCCATAAATGTAGATTTTGGTTGTGCTGAAGCCTTTGTAAGTAATACTTTGGTTGATAAAGAGGTGAATGACCTATTCTTTAAAGGCCACTTTACTAATGGTGAAAAGCGCGACCCAACTACTATGATGTTCTCCATTCAGGATTTCTCAGCAAGGCCGGAAGTAGGAATATTTACAGGCGATGTAAGCATAACCAACTTCGAAGAACCAGACATTGATGTGCAACTAAATTCAGAGTTTGACCTGGACTTTCTAGTCGGTTTTCTCAATATAGATAACCTCAAGAATGTTACCGGTAAAGTTTCTCTAACCATGAATTTTCACGATATCATTGATTTAGATAATCCTGAAAGGAGTATTGAAAAACTCAATGAGGCATATTTTGCCGCCTTAAAAGTGGAAGGCCTAAATTTTAATAGTACCAACTATGACCTACCAGTACGTAATATATTTATAGAAGCTACTATGGATGGACGCGATGCTAAAATCAACCGTTTTGATATGAAGCTCGGAAAATCTGACCTATCTATGAAGGCAAGCCTTTCAAATGTACCTGCCATTTTGCACCATACTAACATTCCAGTAGAAGCTATTTTGGAGATCCGATCGTCCTTAATCGATTTTGGCGAACTTACCTCGGTAAAAGCCGATTCAATCGACCCAAAAATCTATAACGAACAGGTAAAAGATCTGAGCTTGGGACTGAAATTCAAAGCTTCGGCACAAGCGTTTACCGAGTCCAGAAATTTGCCTGTAGGCGAGTTTTTTATTGAAAAGCTCAATGCTACACTCACCAACTATCCGCATCGACTACATGACTTTAATGCCGATGTTTATGTAAATGACGACAACTTTCGAGTTATAGATTTTACGGGTATGATCGACGACAGCGATTTCCATTTTAACGGTCAGCTGGATAATTACGATCTATGGTTCCAAAAAGATCCTGTTGGACATACCCGAATTGATTTTCATTTGATTTCTAACCTGCTGCAGTTGGACGATGTATTTGCTTATGGTGGTGAAAACTATGTGCCTAAAGACTACAGACATGAAGAATTCAGGAACTTAAAAATCGATGGCTTAGCCGACCTTACTTTCAACAAAAAGCTGGGATCTTCCAATGTACGCATCGATAATATAGCCGCTACTATGAAAGTACACCCTATGCGGTTTGAAGATTTTAGCGGAAACATTTACATGGATAGTCTCATTTTGAAAGTAGACAGCCTGGGTGGTAAATTGGGGAGGTCTGAGTTCAAAGCGAATATCTTGCATCATCGCAAAAAATCCGGAACAGAAAAAAGACACTCTTTTGAGTTAGTATCTCCAAGATTGGATTTTGACGAGCTTTTTGCCTATACCCCACCTCCTGTTACCGACACCGTAGACCATACCGCCGCATTCAATATTTTTGAAGTTCCCTTCTCCGATATGGACTTCAGCGTTTCTATAGACGATCTTAATTATCACAGGTATGAGCTGCAGGATTTTTCTCTGCAGGGACGAATGCAAGAAGACCATTATCTATATGTTGATGAAATGTCTACAAAAGTTGCAGGTGGAGAAATGAAAATTAAGGGATACTTCAATGGCTCCGATCCCGAGAACATTTATTTTGATCCCGATATTGCAGTTTCAGATGTCAATCTCGATCAAATTCTGTTCAAATTTGAGAATTTCGGGCAGGACCACCTCGTTTCGGAAAACTTGCATGGACGACTAAGCGGCACACTGACTGGAAAAATACGAGTCCATGCCGATCTGATACCAGTTATTGACGACTCTGACATTCAAACCGAATTTAAGGTGGTTGATGGGAGTCTGGTGGATTATTCAGCATTTGACGCCTTATCGAGCTTTTTTGCCGATAAAAACCTTAATAATGTCCGTTTTGACACGCTTCAAAACGTATTAAATCTTAAAAACGGGAACTTGGATATTCCTTCCATGAACATTAATTCATCTTTGGGTTACTTTGAGCTTTCCGGAACCCAGGACATGGACCTCAACATGCAGTATTATCTGAGAGTACCCTGGAAAGTGGTAACCCGTGCCGGCGCTCAGAAGCTTTTCGGAAAAAAGGATAGAGACACTTCCGGACAAATAGATGAGATTCAGTTTAGAGACGAATCCAAACGTACGCGGTTTCTTAATTTAAAGATAGAAGGCACCCCGGAAGATTATAGGATCTCACTGGGTAGAAATAAGGACTGAGGATCGATAATAATAAATTACCTAATCCAATTTCACCTGGATTAACAAATCTCTGTACCAGATCAATTATTTTCAGATTAATTAATGATTACCCCCTCCACCAATTAATCCAAAATTAGTGGTTGTAATAACTCTCATCGAATCAACAGATACATTATCTCCGTATCTTTCTTGAAGGTCTGTCAATTGCACTTTAAGTTCCGTAATTAAATTTAAATGATCTCCATCAAAATAAAGGTTGGTTAATTCATTAGGATCATTTTTAAGATCATATAATTCCCATTGGTCAATATCGTGGTAAAAATGTATGAGTTTGTATCTTTCAGTTCGAATACCGTAATGCGGCTGTACATGGTGCCAAAATGGGTACTCGTAATAGTGATAATAAATGGCTGTTCTAAATGGCTCATTACCACCTACCCCCATCACTTTGTCCTTAAAGCTTTTGCCTTGTAAACCTTGAACATCACCAATGCCTGCTAAATCTAAAAGAGTGGGAGAAAAATCAATATTCATAATCATGTCATCATTTACAACATTGGAAGGAATTTGCCCAGGATATCTAATTATAAATGGCATTCTAAGAGAATTTTCGTACATAAAACGCTTATCGTACCATCCGTGGTCGCCCAGGTAAAATCCTTGGTCTGATGTGTAGATAACTATAGTATTTTCAGTTAACTCATTTTCATCCAAATAATCAAGTACTCTACCCACATGGTCATCAACCGATTTTACGCAAGCCAGATAATCCTTAATATAGCGTTGGTATTTCCATTTTCGTGCTTCTTCAACTGTCATACTATCGAATGGAAGCCACCCCTCATTTGTTCCTCTTTTATAACCCATTTCAGCCCACCTGCGCAGTTCACCCGGATCTTTTATGGAGTCAGGGGCAGCGAGCTTCATGTCTCTTGGGTCAAAATTATCCATAGTCATATCTGTATCCCCAGCTGTTAATTCCCGTCCTTCATAGGTATCATTAAAAGTATCGGGAAATGGCATCTCTACCCCATCAAATAGGTTTTTATATTTCTTTTCCGGTAGCCACTTACGGTGAGGCGCTTTATACTGAAGCAACATTAAGAAAGGTTTTGACCCATGAGCGTTTTGACTCAACCAATCCAGTGCGAAATCCGTTGTAAGCTTCGTGGCATATCCTTTTTCCACAATATTTTGACCATTTTCATTATAAATGGGATCATAATACGTTCCTTGCTGTCCTTTATTATTGTGATACTTAAAGTAATCGAACCCTACCGGTTCTGTACCTAAATGCCACTTTCCAAAAAGAGCCGTACGAAAACCATTTCGTTGGAATTCCTGCGGAAATGTCCATTGAGAAGAATCAAATTTACCACCTTGATGATTTTTATAAAAACCGTTTTGATGGCTAAATTTTCCGGTAAGTATGGCAGCTCTACTTGGTCCACATATCGAATTCGTACAGAATACATTATTCAAAAGCGTACCCTCATCAGCCAAACGATCAATATTTGGAGTAGGAGCCAAACTATCGAATATGCCTCCATAAGCAGATATCGCATGTGCGGCATGATCGTCCGTCATTATAAATAAGATGTTCGGCGCTTCTGATTGGTCTGATTTAGAACAATTAAAAAAGAAAAAAGCTGATAGGCTTAGAAGTATAAGGACTGTTTTTAATTTATATTTCATCTTGTGCATTAGAAGCTATCAGTTGGAAAACTGATTATCTGAAATAACATGCCACGATTTAACTTTTCACGAAAGATTACATTTTTAAGTTAACCAACTTGAAAATTGATTCTCAAAATAGCATAGCAAACCATATCTGATCAACTTTTAATATCACTAATTCACTTCTACTGCTCCTATATCTGCTTTGGATCTTGGATTGCCATTGATGTCTTCCTTCAATGAAGAATTGGTATCTGCATTATCAATGGCTACACTTCCTGACATGAGTTTAAGCACTGGGAGTTTTCCCGAAACTTTTGTCAATTTATCAGAAAGGCCGATTTGCGTTATATCACTTACTACTCTACTATGGGTCATATCTACGTTAGACACCTTCATACCCGTCACCTTTCCAAAAATGTTTGCTTCATTCTGCATCACTTTACTTTTGACAAAATTTAAATCCGGTTCTTTTGGTCCTCCATTTGATACCACCATCGAATTTGACAGGGCAAATTCAGGTTCGTAACCTTGATCGCCAAAGAATGCAATACCTGGTAATCCTTCTTTTTCATGTATAGTTCGGTTGTAAGCTACGGTTATATGATTGACGTTCACCTTAACATTGGCTATATTTTTATTCAAGTGTTTTGCACTTCTAATAAACATGGCGCCACCCTTCTTAGAAGTAGAATTATATGCAAGAATGGAATTTTCCATAGCTAAAAACAGCTGTTTTTTGTCTCCCCATTTTGGATTTCCATTCACATAAATGGCGCCCCCATGATTCTCACTTATATTCGAAGAAATTACTGTATTTCGAATAACGATGTCTGAGTCCGATGCATTGCCTGATTGCAACGCTATTCCTCCACCAGATCTATTAGCAAAATTTTCATGAATCCAGCAATTTTCAACCGTTACCCTGCTGGCAACAATCATAATTCCACCACCAACTTTGTCGGTTCTATTTCTTTGAATAATAAGGTTATTTAATGTTGACTTACCCTTTACACGTTTTAGCATAATGCCACCGCCCGGCGCTCCAAGCGCGCTACCGTTGGATATGGTTAAATTTTCAATCGTTAAACTTTCTGCTCCGTAGGCTCCATCCGCCGAGATGACCGAACCTTGATTTCCAGTGATCCCGTCCTTGTCAGGATTTTCACCTTTCAGCGTTATACCCTTTTTATTCAACTTCACAGAGCCAACATGTATACCTCTAATCTGAATAATATCACCTGGTTTTGCTTTATTAATAGCCACCTGAAGGGAGTTAAACTCTTTTTTATCAATAGCAATAGACTGCGCTTCTAAAAGAGGACAGGCCGACAGAAAAAGGCCAAGGGTCAGTAGTCGTATCATTTTGAATTCAAAATTTAATAGGGTCAGAAATTGGAAGTTTGAAAGTATATTTTTCAACCGCGACAGGCTGATCGCCAAACCTTTGTGACGTTTTAACATATTTAGGGTTGGCCAAAACCCAATAGTACCCATCTAATTCCACTGAAAAGCTGTTTGTTTCTATGCCTCTTTTGATCGGGCTGGCAAGATCTGGGTCGAATGTTTTTGAATAATAAATATCATAGCTCTCAAACTGATCATGTAGTTGCCATTTCAGTTCCTTACCTTTTACATAGGTCGTAATCGGAACATACTTTTGAAATCTCCACTCAGCCAAAGAGCGAAAGTAAAAGTTCTTTACCTGATCCTCATATTCTTCATTAAGCGCAAGATTCACCAGCTCATCCGGATCATTCTTCAAGTCAAAAAGTTGATGTATGATACCATGTGTGTAGACATACTTAAACTCTCCTTCTCTGAGCATCCTTGAAGGCACGTTTCTGGCTTTTGGCAAAAGGGTGTAGTCGCCACCTCTGAATTCAGAATAAATTGCTCTTCCCTCTATTTCATTCCCTGTCGTTAACAAATCGACCAGCGATTCACCCTGCACAGTCTCAGGGATCTCAGCTCCCGCTAGTTCCGCTAAAGTCGGATATACATCCAGCAAACTCACCAATGTATTAACTTTGATGCCTTGCTTGAAACGCTTTGGATACGAAATGATAAATGGGATGTTTACCGCTTCTTCATACATACAATGTTTTCCCCTCAGCCCATGCTCGAAGAGGTGTTCACCATGATCCGTGGTGTAAATGATCACTGTATTCTCATATTGTCCATTGTCTTTCAAGGATTGGATAACGCGCCCCAACATGTCGTCCATTTCAGTAATGCACGCATTGTAAGCGGCCATTACATTTTTAGCCTTATTAACATCTTTCGGAATACCTGAATGAACCCAGTTTGGCACCCAAGGGTATTTTCCTTTACCGTACCAATCATTGAATGTTTCAGGTAGTTCAAAATCACTCGGATTGTGCATATCCAGGTATTTTTGAGTAGTAGTAAATGGTGCATGAGGCTTTTCAAATCCAACATGTATAAAAAAAGGCTTATCCTGACTTGAAGCATACTCAATAAACTCCACAGATTTTCGCGCTACTACCATATCAAAATTATCCTCATCATTTTCCACCAGTGTTGGTAAATACTCTGTGTTTAAATACATAGGCCCATTAGGGTACACATTCATGTATTTCTTGAACTGTCTATATCTTTGATAGGTGTCTGTTCCTACCTCGTCTTCATAGTGTCCACCTGGAAAGTAGGTATAGTATCTAAGACTTGTTTGGTTAAATCCCATATCATTTCCACATTGATGATCTTCATCCACATCTCGCTGTAATTCTCCATGCACATGCATTTTACCTGGAGACGCAGTGCTATAGCCTTCATTTCCTAGTGACTCGGGGAGTGTCAGTATCCCTTCAGAATAGCCAGTTTCCCTTAAATATCCACTACCCATATTTTTTATTCTCCCATCGGGCATTTTCACAGGCGCTTTGTGATAAATGGCTTTATTGGCATAAGGATACATTCCTGTGATGAGCGCCGCTCTTGCGGGAGCACAGACCGGAGCAGGAGTATAACAGTTATTGAAAGTAATTCCCGTTCGGGCAAGCTCATCAATATTAGGCGTGATGGCTGTTTTACTACCATAAGCGCCTGTATCGTCCAACTTATGCTGATCGGAAATGATAAAAACGATATTTGGTAATTCATTTTGCTTATCTTGCCCTCTCGTCAACAAAGAGGAGAATAGGATCAGCGTAATAAGTAGCGATCTCTTATTTAAGTTCATTCTTGTTTAATATTGTTTATTATCGAATTATGAATTTGACTGTTTTATTTGCTTTGTTATCTTGAATAAATTGCATTAGATATACACCTTTTTCCATATCCCACACCTCATATGAAGCGGTCGGTGAGTACTGATACTGGCGGAGTACTTTACCCTCAAAGGATAAAATTCTTATTGTTCCCTCAACATCTCCGGCATTAATTCTAAAGTCGCTAGTTACAGGATTAGGATAAAAGAGGAAGTCAGGAATTTCATTTTCAACAGATAAGACGAAATCAATATTTATAATAAACATATCAGAAACGCTATTACCATCATTATCCATTGCTGTTACTGTACATTCTGTCAGACCAAAAGAAGATTCTTTTACAATAATAAAGTCACCTTCTACAGTAGCATCAACCACAGAATCATATTGAAGAAGTACCGAAAAAGTCAGATCATCATTATCAGCATCGCCAAAGGTTTCGGAGATGTCTATTGTACTAATTAAAAACCCTGTGTTCGAGGCAATGTCTCCTATGGGATTCACTACAACGGGCACTCCATCACCACCAACACTGACAACGAAGGTTTCCGGTACTACTCCTCCATTACCATCATCAGCCGTTACGGTAACCGTTGTTTCACCTAAACCAACCTCGTTAATCGTTAAATTAAACGGACTTGTAAAAGCAGCTGTCACAATGGATTCGTCCGCTACCTCAACACTTAATGTAAGCGGATCATTGTCCGCATCGGTAAATGTATTCGTCAAATCAACATTTTGCATCATAAAACCTGGGCTAAGTATTTGATCGCCAATAGGATTGGCAACAATTGGAAATAAATTAGGACTCACGGTAACTTTAAATACGTCTGTTACACCTCCGCCATTTCCGTCATTGGCTGTTACTTCTACATCAGTGGTTCCCAAGCCTACTTCCGTAATGATTACGCTTTCATCTTGAATAATTGCAGTGACGATTTGTGTATTCAAGACATTCACTGAATAACTCAACATATCGTTATCTGCATCTTGGAAAACACCGCTTAAATCGATTGACTCTGTACCAAAACCTGTTTCATAGATCTCGTCATTTAACATACTAACCACCACTGGGGCTCTATTTGGGATATCTGCAATTTCATAGGCTCCGGCATCAGGTGTGGCGTCTCTGGCTAAGCCTCGAGCATCAGTTATTGGCAAAGTAACTCCTACAGTAGCTGTGCAGAAATCAACGGCAGTACCCGCGCTATCCAGTGGAAGTACGGCAACCGGGCCAAAATCATTGCTTAACGTAGAAGTTAAACCGGCAAACGTAGCTGTCCTGCCTTTTGAATTGTTCTTAGCCGCATCATCGATAATACTAAGAAAAGAACTCGCTCCTTCTAACCCTCCCAAAATAGAATTCACTACATCGGTAGTATTAGAATTCGTGAAGTTTAAGGCTTTTTCACTCACATCGTCCGCAGTGACTATGATAGAATTATACAGTCGAAAATTCGTTAAGGAACCGGCAGGAGCGCTAGTAAACCGGATGCCGTTTTTCGATGCCCCGCTATGGGTATTGTTATACAGCGTAGCATGAACAAGGGTTAAACTTGCATTGCCTGTGGTGTTATCACCTGTCCAGATGGATCCTTTCGACCAAATGGCTCCTCCACCTGCCGCACTAGTGCCGCTTATGGCTGCATTATTTGACAGAGTGGTATTTTCAATATAGACATCAATAAACTGATCATTTCCGAAATTGTTATTCCCATTTATGTACAACCCACCACCATTTCGTCCTATATTACTATCAACTAACGAGCTGAAGATATTTAACTCACTATTAACATTTGCTCCATTGTTCGGCGCCACAATAATGCCTCCTCCATCTAAAGTGGATGTATTATTTTGAATGGTACAATCAATGATATTTGCAACGGAACCCACTATGCTAACTCCCCCGCCATTATTTGTAGTGGCATTGTTGGTAATTATCAGATTCCTTAAGGTTAGTAAACCAGTGACTTTATCAACATTAATACCGCCCCCATTTTCGGTAGTGTTCCCGTTTTGAATTCCTAAGTTTTCAATACTCACGTTCAAAACCGGATTGTCGTCAGGGCGCACAACATTGACCACACGATCACTTGCGGTTCCTGGACTCTCAGCCGCCTGGATTATGTCAATCGTTGGATCCTCACCTCTTAGGGTTACACTTTTATCGACAGTGATAGACTCATTATGGACACCTATCACCAATATCACATCACCATCCACCGCAGCTAAAAGGGCTGTAGATATGCTAGGATAACCTACCTCTCCAATAAAAACTCTATCATCAGACGTGGATGTATTGATGATAATATTAATGGTTGAGGCAGTGATACCATCATTTCCGTCATCAGCCGTTACAGTAATAGTTGTTTCACCTGAACCAACTTCTGTAATCCTTAAATTAAATGGGCTTGTAAAAGCAGCGGTGACCACCGATTCATCGGCCACTTCTGCGCTTAATATAAGTGGGTCATTGTCCGCATCAGTAAATGTATTCGTCATATCCACATCCTCTGCCGCAAAACCCGGATCAAGCATTAGATCACTAACAGGGTTGACGACTACAGGAGCGGAATTGGCATTTACAACAACTTCAAATGCATCCGTAACACTTCCGCCATTACCGTCATCAGCCGTAACGGTAATGGTTGTTTCACCCAAACCAACTTCAGTAACCCTTAAATTAAAGGGACTTGTAAAGGCGGCAGTAACCACCGATTCATCGGTTACCTGCACACTAAATGAAAGTGAATCATTATCTGCATCTGAAAATGTATTGGTCATATCTACATCTTCTATGATGAAACCGGATTTAAGTGTAAGGTCGCTAAAAGCATCAGCAACAACAGGAAGAGCGTTAGTACCTACATTAACTTCAAATACATCCGTTACTATTCCGCCATTTCCATCATTGGCAGTTACTGTAATCGTTGTTTGCCCGGTACCGACTTCAGTAATATTTAAAGTAACCGGATCTGTAAAAGCAGCTGTCACAATGGATTCATTGGCTACCACGGCGCTCAACGTAAGCAGGTCATCATCAGAATCTGAAAATACATCGGTCATATCTACTTCTTGAGATACAAAACCCGGAACAAGTAGTAGATCCTCCAGAGGATTAGCTATCACGGGAACTATATTTGGTATTTCTGCAATTTCATAGGCTCCGGCATCTGGTGTGGCATCCCGATCAATCCCTCGCGCATCAGTGGTTGGTAAGGTAACCCCCACGGCCGCTGTGCAAAAATCAACGGCAGTTCCGGCGCTATCTAACGGAAGCACCGCAACAGGGCCAAAATCACTATTCAACGGAGAGATTATACCGGCAAACGCGGCTGTCCTGCCTTTTGAATTGTTCTTCGCTGCATCATCAATAATCGTAAGAAACGAACTCGCTCCTTCTAACCCTCCCAAAATAGAATTCACTACATCTGTAGTATTAGAATTAGTGAAATTTAAGGCCTTTTCACCTACATCATCTCCAGTGACTACGATAGAATTATACAATTGGAAATTCGTTAATGAACCGGCAGGAGCGCTGGTAAACCGGATGCCATTTTTCGCTGCCCCGCTATGGGTATTGTTATATAGCGTTGTATGAACAAGGGTTAAACTTGCATTACCGGTGGTATTATCGCTAGTCCAGGTGGATCCTTTCGACCAGATGGCTCCTCCACCTGATCCACCGGACCCACTTGTGGCTGCATTATTTGATAGAGTTGTATTTTCAATATAAACATCTATCAGATGATCGTTGCCAAAATTATTATTACCATTAATATACAATCCTCCGCCATTTCGCCCCATGTTGCTATCTATTAAGGAGGATAGTATTCTAACATCATTATCGATACCTGCACCGTTACTAGGCGCTACAACTACCCCTCCTCCATCTAAAGTGGACGTATTGTTTTGAAGGGTACAGTCAATGACATCCGCATTGGAGCCTGACATGTTCACACCTCCGCCGTTTTTTGTCGTGGCATTATTGGCAATTATTAAGTTCCTAAGCGTTAGTAATCCTGTTACCTTGTCCGCATTAATACCGCCTCCATTTTCTGTACTATTTCCATTTTGAATTCCTAAGTTTTCAATGGTTACAGTTAGTACGGCGTTATCATCGGGCTGTAAAATGTTAACTACACGATCACTTGCAGTTCCTGACGTCTCCGCTGCTTGAATAATATCTACCGTTGGATCTTCGCCTCTTAAGGTTACACTTTTATTGATTGTGATGGGCTCAGTATGAACACCCATTACCAATATCACATCACCATCTACGGCGGCTGTTAAGGCCGAAGTAATATCCGGATAACCCGTGTTGCCAATAAAAACTTTGTCATCGGACGCAGATGTATTGACCCTAACATTCATGGTTGAGGTAGCAATACCGTCATTTCCGTCGTCAGCCGTAACCGTAATCGTTGTTTCGCCTAAACCAAGCTCGTTGATCCTTAAATTAAATGGACTTGTAAAAGCGGCAGTGACAATCGATTCATCAGCTACTTCTACGCTTAAACGGAGTGAATCATTGTCTACATCTGAAAATGTATTGGTCATATCCAAATCTTCAGCCGCGAAGCCTACGTCTAGCAGTAGATCATCAACAGGATTAACCAACGTTGGAACTACATTGGAAATTTCTGCAATCTCATAGGCCCCTGCATCTGGTGTGGCGCCCCGATCAACCCCTCGTGCATCAGTGGTTGGTAATGTAATACTCACAGGAGCCGTGGCGTAATCAACAGCGGTCCCGGCGCTGTCCAGTGGAAGCACAGCAACAGGGCCTATTCCATCATCAAGCGTCGTGATTAAACCGGCGGATGTAGCTGTAACAGTTTTTGAATT
>CALBPF010000189.1 GCA_937899105.1 uncultured Flammeovirgaceae bacterium
AAACGACCGTATGTCCATTGAGCACATTTATAAATTTGCCAAGTCATAGGCGTCTGACTCCTTAAGGTCCAGCATATCTGTAATGCCCAATGATCTCATAGTCAAATAATACATCTTCTACAACTTATCCGGCTCCGATATTATGAACGACACAAGGTCGGGTACCTCGCAGCTGCTTAACCAAGATACCAATGTGGGTAATACCCCTGCTAAATCCCGGCAAACAATATCTCCAGGCTTGTAATTGGCTGCTTGCTGCTATTTTACCAATATTTCACTGTTCAAAAAACTTCATAAGGTTAGGCGCTAGCCTGTGGTCAATATTTTTATCTGTAGAAGAGAGTCTCCATATTTTAGGATATTAGCTGAAGTTGCTCTTCATATCTTTATGAACTTCCTTTTGCAAATCGATGCCCATTTTTCAGTAAGCGCGAATAACTACATCGGTACAAATACCCTTTCCTCTGGGAACATCCCCATTGGGCATAAATGACATAATCTTGATTAGGTGTTTCGCTGAATCGGCCAGGGTCTGCAAGAAATCGGTTTGGGAATAACTGTGAGTTGTCCAAAGTAAAAAATTGATTTGTACAAATAGTCTTAGCACAATACTTGCAACGAATTCTACTTACTTTTAGTGTAGAGATGAAACTACAGGTAGTTATTCTGTGCAGTTGCTTCTAACATCTACATGGTAGGATTTATTTCCTGAATAAACTATGGCTGCCAGACATCTGATACAATCCCCTAGGTTGCTTTCATCCAGTATGGAAACATAAAACAAATCTTTGTTTAGCGTCTGTTCATCAACGTAGCATGGAAACGTGGTAAAAAAAACGTTTTCGTATCCATTGGCCGTCTCGCCCAGGTAGAAGAGCCTTTCATCCTGGATTTGTAAAACCACATTTCCACAAATGCCTTCTACATATGACACGGCAACACAAGATTCATCCCTAGATACCTCTTCATCATCATTACATGATAAAATGAAGAATCCTATAAGACCGAATACAAGAATATTTCTCATTTTTAATGTAGGTTTATTTCTAAGACAGAGTTATGACCTAATGGGTTGGAAAAGTCGAAAAATATTTATTGGCATCCGACTGAATTTCTTGAGCCAAAAAAGGCGTTTTCAGCGAATGATTCCAAATTAAAAAATCTTTTCTCGGACGCCAGCAAAAGATTGGGAGTCTACGATTATCCTTCAAGTTCTGAATTAGCGCCATAAGGCCACCCAATATTCGGAGTTGCTAATTCCGAACAAACTTCCGGATAAGCGCCTTACCATCAACCGAATAAAACAAAAAATAGAATCCTTTAGGAAGCCACTCAAGATGACTAATAATAACTTCATTCTGTATGACCTTATAATTATTGTCTAGAATAAGGCTACCGTCAAATCCATAAATCATAACCTCTAAGCTACTGTCCGCTGGCTCTTTCAGTTGAATGATTAATTGATCTTTAACCGGATTAGGATATACAGGAGTCTTTGTGTTTTTAAAATTGGAAACTGAAGTAATGGTTTCTTCCCCCTCATCATCATCTTCCTCCTCTTCCTCATTTTTTTGGCCACTCTCTTGATACACTCTTACATAATCCACTTCTAGAGCGCTTTCAATGAAACTTGCATCAATATTGGGTAAAATAGCTACGTTGAAGAGCAGGTAGAATTCTGCATCAAAGGGCCAGGTATTTGCATTAAGCGTACCGGGATTATAGGTATAGTGAATAACATCATCTACACTAAATACCAACCTCTCTTCATACCAGTCTAAACTGTAAACATGAAACTCGCTTGAAACCGTGGGTATTGTCCGGCCTCCTTTATTAAAGGTATCTCCAAAGCTTGACGGGGTATGTGTAGCGCTTGCTATATAGTTTTGATTGTCACCCCAATGCTCCATGATATCTATTTCACCACATTGCGGCCAGCCGGTAGTTCCAAATCCCTGGTTATCCCAGTATCCCCCATCCTCATTGATGTTTTTACCGAGCATCCAAAGTGCAGGCCAAGTGCCTACTCCAAACGGCATTTTCGCTCTTATTTCCACACGGCCATACTTAAACGCATACTTTGCGTTCAACCGGGCTGAAGTATATTGCTTTGTAAAACCCTGGTCTGTAAACGTCTCATTTTTGGCTACGATCTTCAACGTGCCATCACTTACAAAACTGTTTTCAATTCTATTGGTATAATGCTGTATTTCATTATTATACCAGCTTCCGCCATTGGGTAATTGGGTCTGATGGTGCCATTTACTAATATTTATTTCCCCATCTCCATCAAATTCATCAGCCCAAACCAGACTGTCATAAACCGGGTCATCAAATTCTTCTATTACAATGGTCCCGTCATAGCTCACGTCATCGAGGTAGGCTAAAACATGATCATTATTGTTTTCACCATTTACCTGTATAACCACCCTGTTAAAATCCGTTCGGTCTGTAGGCGGCGCCGAGTTATTATTAAGGTTAATGTAGTTGTCGTTCTTAAAATCAAAAGATACTTCCTGCCATTGATCCAGAGAAATGGGCTTAATGATCTCGCTTTGAGTTGACCACGGTTCAGCCAACCTTTTGTCTTGCAGTTTCAATGAAATCTGATTGGTTTGATTACCTGTTAAACCGTTTTCAGGCATATAGATCTTGAGTGAAAAGGTATAATTGGCAGATAGGTCATAGTTGCTGGCTACATCAAAGCGTACATTGGCGTATTGTCCCCCGGTATCATGGTATTCCAAAACCGTTGCAGAAGTATTAATTCCCTGACTGAAGGGGTTGTCGAGATTTACATTTAACCCGCAATTATCTCCAAACCACGTAGTTATAGTGCCTCCTTCTTCAAAATCGTCTTGAACGGTTTGAGCAATAGCTAAAACAGGACATAAAGTAAACAGACAAAAACTTACTTTTAGCATACTGTAAAAGTAAGTCTTTTAAGCTAGCAAAGATTTTTAAGCTTTGGGAATAATCCGTTATTGACAAATACCAATTTCCTGACCCAATCCAACAAAGGACATTACAGGACTGAGATAGGGAATATCCAGTGCAAGTCCGCGCAGTACAAGAAGCACACCCACGATGACAGCGAAAGAAGGGATCGCAAATTTAACCGTACCGCTGACTCGTTTTTTTATTTGAAGAGAGCCCCAGCCCACACCAAGCATCATGGGAACTGTACCCAATCCAAACCCTACCATAAGCGCTAAAGCCGCTCTAAGATCTACCAAAGCCAAGCCACTTGCTACTGCCAGGTATACCAATCCACAAGGAAGTAAGCCGTTAAGGAAACCGACCAACCCATGGCCAAGACCATTTTTTGTAGTGAGTAATGAATTCAATTTTTTTCTCAATGGCGTAATGACCATACGGTTCCATGGGGTATTTACCAATTTAGTCTGAAAACTTGGATATAAGGCGAATGCTATCACCATAATGCCGATCACTATGGTAAGAGAACGTTGAACACCAAAAAAAGATAATCCTTCACCTAGCAGCCCAAAAACAAGGCCTAAAAGCGTGTAAGCGACTATTCTACCCCCATTATAAATCAGTCCCCTTGCTAAATTACCATGATTATAGGCTACCATGGCTATTGGCCCACACATACCGGCGCAATGCAGGCTACCCAAAAAACCTATTACCAATCCACTGATGAACGCTGTTTGCATATTTATCTTCATCTTTATAATCGATCGCTAACAAAGTGCTAAGATCTCTCAATATAGATCTCGAAAGATACCGGGAGATCACTGCACTTGACAGGCCAGGATCGCGATGACGTCTTTATATTTTTAAAGGACCAAAACCTGCTCCGTGTAAAACTCTTTATCCTGGTCTTTCCAGTTTACCTTTACCCGCCACAGGCCCTTATCTAACTCATTAGATGAAAACACTTGCTTTCCGTTTACCAACTGAATGGTATACTTCTTATCAAGCGAGGCATCAGAGGGACGAAAGAAATAAATGGTACCCTCCAGTGTTTTACCATCCGGAGTGGAAAGTGTAATGCGCTTGTTAGCGGCATCGTAATTCACTTCAGGCTTCATGTCATTCAGCTCATTTGAATTACTGATTCTGTCCATCTGATCCTGGTATGCCAGCTCCTGCACGTAGTAATCCTTAGCTACAAGATGAATGTCCTGCCGCATACTTATGATGACCATGGTTATAATTACGCCTACAAATGCGACAAAGGTTAGTACTATTCGTGTTCCCCAGTTCATGTTCATGTTTTTATTAGCTTTCGTTTATGGTATCCCTTTAATCTTTCAATTCAATGATTTGAGATTGAAATGGCGCAAGCTATTGGCCATAAGCTTTTTGAATCACCAAAATTGCTTGAGCTTGAACCAGCAGCTTGAAGCCGTATATCGTAATCTTTATATATTTCAAATTCTTTATAATTACACCTCTCCACGTCATTTCATGAATGAAACCGGGCCCAAAAACTTCGTTTTTACAGTTTCTACCAGTTCTCCATTACCATATACTCCTAACCTCAAATTGATCTTAGGTGCATTTATCTTTTTTGCGGGCATTTCTATAAAATAAACTCCTTCCGCCAGCCCATTTGCCGGTACCGTTACGTCACCGCCTCCTACTTTTGAAATACTAGCTGTTGGTTCATTTTCAATACGCACCTCTAGCGTCATATCATCATAGGTCTTATTTACAAACTGAATATTATACAAGTTAGTAATGTCACCGGCATCTGTCTTTTGATAAAGCTGCCCGGGCACTTTTAATATTGTAGTTTCAATGTCTGATCGCGTTGCAAGAGAAAAAGACAAAAAGGTGATGAGTGCCAGCAATAGAATCGAATAAGCCGCAACTCGTGGTGTGAACAATTTCTGCTTACCTTCATTAATGGCATCATAAGAAGAATAGCGGATAAGTCCTTTTGGTTTTTTGACTTTTTCCATCACTTGATCACAGGCGTCAATACAGGCTGTACAGTTCACACATTCCAGCTGGGTTCCATTCCGAATGTCAATACCCGTAGGACATACATGCACGCATAGTTTACAATCGATGCAATCTCCTTTATCCTCTTGCACGGCATTTTTCTTAATCTTACCACGAGGTTCACCTCTCAACCAATCGTACATCACGGCTATTGACTTTTTATCCAGAAGTACACCTTGCAGTCTGCCATAAGGACAAACCGCCACACAGGCTTGCTCACGAAAAACCGTAAATACCCAAAAGAAAATACCAGTAAAAGCCATCAGTCCTGTAAAACCAGAAAGGCGCTCCGTCGGCGGTTGGCTTACAATTTCTCTCACCTGATCAATACCTATCAGATAGGCCATAACCGTATGGGATATCAGTAATGAAATACCCAGGAAAATAGTCAATTTCAACCCCTTCTTTCTGATCTTAGCAGCATTCCATGGACCTTGATTTAATTTACGTTGTTTATTAGCATCTCCCTCAATCCAGTATTCGATTTTACGAAATACCATCTCCATGAATAGGGTCTGCGGGCATGCCCAGCCGCACCATAGTCTTCCAAAGACCACTGTGAATAGGATGACGAAAACGAAGAAGGTAATTAACACTACAGCAAGCAGGAAGAAATCCTGAGGCCAGAATGGCTGACCAAGAATCACAAACTTTCGCTCAAAAAAATTCAATAGTAAAAACGGCCTGCCCTCAATCTTTAAAAAGGGACCTGCAAAAAGAATGGAGAGCAGAAATATGGCAGTTCCCACACGTAAGCGATGCATATCTCCACTTGGCTTCTTTGGGTAAACCCAAATTCGCTTTCCTGACTCATCTACCGTAGCAATGCTATCGCGGAACTGCTCATCGTATTCGTATAAATTTTCCATCACCCTCTACCTTTCCTTTTTCCTAAAGTTTAGCAACGACTGTAGAATCAGTTTCCGTAGGCTTTTCAGGTAGTGCTTCAGGTACATAGAGTTCGCCTTGAGGACCTTTAGCGCCAGGAGGATTCGTTCCTTTAAATGTCATAATATATGAAGAAACGTTCTGCATCTGTTCAGGCGACAACAACAGTTCCCAAGAGATCATCCCCTTTTCAGGTACACCTATCTTTATCGTTTTATAGATATCACCAATACTCCCTCCGTGCAACCAATAATCATCAGTCAAATTAGGACCTATACCTCCGCCGCCATTCTCTTTATGACATTGTGCACAGTTTAGATTAAAGATCTGTTTGCCTTTGGCTAATAACCCGGCATCTTCCACAAAAGCTACGTTATTTTCATCGATATTACTTTCCGGAAGATTGGCAAGTCTCGCAGCGCTTTCGGCCTCAGCTTCTTCAATTTGAGCCATATATTCTTCTTCCTGAAGTGGTAAAGAATCAAAAACATGATAAGCTCCCAGGTAGAATACAGCAAATATGATGGTGATATAAAATAACCATTTCCACCATGGAGGTAAATGATTATCCAACTCCCTGATCCCGTCATAGTTATGGTCCAGCACCAACTCACCTTCTTCCTCCATAGGACGAAAATCATTAAGCTTGGTCCATATTTTGGTCCAGGCGCTTTCTTCTTCAACGAGCTCAACACCTTTCTCCGCCGCAATCTTCTCAGCCTGTTGATCTACGAAAGTTTTCAATAATTGCAAGACCACCACCGATACACCCAACACAAGAAGTGCGATTAGCAACGTAAAGCCTGTTACAACATAAAAAATGGTCTTACTGTCTACCGTTAATGATCCGGTATCCTGGGCAAATGCTGCCAAGGTAGGCGATATCAAAAACAGGGTAGTGAGTATACTTAACTTTTTATGATTCATGATGCAGGACTTTTAGATTCTTCAAAAGTTTTGGCTTCATCTTCTATAGGTAACTGGCTCATTGATTTAATGTAGTTCTTGTCGGCGCGGATCACCCAAATGATCAGGATCACGAAGAAGATAAAGAATATAGAAAGCGAGATAATTGGCCACACTTCCACGTTATGTATTTGTTCGAAATAATGTTTAAACATGTCTTTGATCAGTTAGATGCTGTGGTTTCTCCTTGTACTTTTATATCTGTTCCTAACCGTTGCAGGTAGGCGATGAGGGCTATAATCTCAGCCTCTTTGGCTATTTCAATACCATCCTCTTCCTTTAAGCTTGTCGTAATAGACTCAGCTTGCTCATCCAAATCTGTATTAGCGATCTCTTCATAGCCTTCAGCATAGGGCACACCTATTATTCGAAGAGCCGTTATCTTGCCAGCGGTTGCTGCTTTATCGATAGATGATGTGTAAAGCCATGGATAAGGTGGCATTATCGATCCAGCGGACACTACGCCTGGCTCTAACATATGATAATAATGCCAACTGTTAGGATACTTCTTACCCACCCTGTGCAAGTCCGGTCCGGTCCGCTTAGAACCCCAAAGAAATGGGTGGGCATATACAAATTCACCGGCTTTAGAATATTCACCATAGCGCTCGGTCTCTGATCTAAACGGACGTACCATCTGAGAGTGACAGCCTACACAACCCTCACGGATATAGATGTCGCGTCCGTGAAGTTCAAGGGGCGTGTAGGGCTTTACACTAGCAATGGTTGGAACGTTAGATTCTATCAAAAAGGTGGGTACCATTTCGATTACCCCGCCTATGAAAATAGCAATCAAAGTAAGTACAGTAAATATCACGGGCTTGCGTTCCAATACACTATGCCATCCTGTCTCTACTTGCTTAGGCGCTTTTTCAAGTGGAGCAGCCTCTGCGTCTTCATTAGGTATGAATGTGCCTTGAGCCCCTGTTTTTATAAGATTGTAAGTCATAATAAAAGCGCCTACCAGGTAAAGAAAACCTCCAACTGCACGTAACATATATAATGGTAAGATCTGAACTACAGTTTCAAGGAAGTTTTTATATTCAAGGAATCCTTCCGAATTGAACTCTTTCCACATCAAACTTTGAGTGACACCAGCTACATACATGGGCAAAGCATAGATAATTATACCAAGTGTACCTAGCCAGAAATGGGTATTAGCAAGCCGTATAGAGAAGAGTTTGGTACCCCACATTTTAGGAATAAGAAAGTACAGCATTCCGAAAGTAAGGAAACCGTTCCAACCTAATCCACCGATATGTACATGTGCTATAATCCAATCCGTGAAATGGGCAATTGCGTTTACGTTTTTGAGTGATAGCATAGGCCCTTCAAATGTGGACATACCATATGCAGTTACGGCCACCACCATAAATTTCAGTATAGGGTCCTCACGTACTTTATCCCAGGCGCCTCTCAGTGTAAGTAAACCGTTGAGCATGCCACCCCAGCTTGGTGCAATCAGCATTACAGAAAATACTACGCCTAAAGACTGCGCCCAATTAGGCAGTGAAGTGTAGAGTAAATGGTGAGGGCCAGCCCAGATGTATATAAATATGAGCGACCAAAAATGAATGATGGATAGCTTATAAGAATAAACCGGTCTATTAGCTGCCTTGGGCAGGTAATAATACATTAAACCGAGAAATGGGGTAGTCAAGAAAAATGCCACAGCATTATGTCCATACCACCATTGCACTAAAGCGTCCTGAACTCCGGCGTACCAGCTATAGCTTTTAAATAGTGTCACGGGCATCTCAAATGAGTTCACCACGTGCAGGACGGCTACCGTCACGAATGTGGCTATGTAGAACCATATGGCCACATACATATGTTTTTCACGTCTTTTAAGAATTGTTCCAATCATATTGATGCCAAATACCACCCAAATTAGAGTAATGGCTATATCGATTGGCCATTCAAGTTCAGCGTACTCCTTAGATGTGGTAATACCCAGTGGTAGCGTAATGGCTGCCGCGAGAATGATGAGTTGCCAGCCCCAAAAGTTGATCCAGCTTAAAGCATCGGAGAACATTCGCGTCTTCAGCAAGCGTTGCATAGAATAGTATACCCCGGCAAACATGGCGTTACCGACAAAAGCGAAAATGATCGCATTGGTGTGTAAAGGTCGTATCCTACCAAAAGTGGTATAAGGAATTTCGAAATTAAAGACAGGATAAAATAGTTGAATGGCAAGGGTCAAACCCACTAACATCCCCACTATACCAAAAATGACCGTAGCCACAATAAAGTATTTTACAACCTTGTTATCGTAGCTAAATTTTTCAAGTTCCATAAGTTACGTCGGTTTTGTATTATACAATTGAAAACGAAAGTAATCAGGGCTCCGGGCGACGAGCATGATGGAGATTAGAGCTAAAACTGATTTATATCATTATTAGATTAGCTGAATGGGCAAGATAGCATCTGCTACCTTATTCGAAGTAATTTCACACGCTATGCCTGAGTCAAAACATAAAATAGGTAAAATCACCTAGATACAATCAGTATATAAAGCGATTGACCACGCTAACAAACCTCGTTAATTTTGATTTCACTATATCTTGTTTGTGTGATCAGGAGCTTCGTCTTTTTCTTTTGCGCTCAACTCCCCCTCTTAGGGTACTCTCAGGTAAAATCCTCTGATAATGAAAAGGTAATAACCGGTATGCCTCGATTTCAACAGTTGTCGCTTAATGAAGGATTACTTCATAATAATGTGTACAGTCTTTTTGAAGATCGTGACGGATTCATCTGGGTCGGAAGTGGTGGAGGCTTACAACGCTATGATGGTAAAAATTTCAAGGAGTACTCCGTAGGTAAACCCAACATCCTGACTTCATCGGAAATCAGAATAATTACACAGACGGCTGACGGAGCAATATGGATAAGTCAGTCCGGAAATAGGTTGTTTAGATTGGAATATGGTCAGTTTAAGGTCTTTAATAGTAAAGAGAATGAAAGTCACGGACTCGATGCCCGGCAGGTATTTTGCCTTGTCCCTAACCCAGATTCATCCTTATGGGTGGGAACCGAAAATGGATTACGGCTTTATCGAGACGGTGTGTTTCACAATGTTCTAAATAAAGAAGTAGGGCCAGTAAGAGCTATGCTAAGAAACGCTGACGGATCCCTGTACCTTAGTTTGGGGAGGAAAGGTCTTTATCATTACTCCAACGGCACACTAAGTGAGGTTAAAGGTGTGGAACGTAATGAAAGACTAAAGGGAAAGTTGATTAACAAAATAATTAGAAAAGAAAATGGCAATATTATAATGGCCATAGAAGGGTCGTTAATATTTGAATACAACTCACTAACGGATACCGTTTGGAGTTTACCAGATTCACCTAACCCAATTACCAATATCCAGGCTGCTCACAACAATGTACTATGGATCGGAAGCGCCGAAGGTTTGTTGGAATACAGAAACGGAACTTTTGCTCGTATCATAGAAAATCATGGAGATCCTAACGGGCTAACTTCGAATATGGTGCTAACATCACTCATGGATAGCAAGGGTCGTCTTTGGTTAGGCACTTATGGCGGTGGAATTAATATCTTATTAAATAGTGGATTCACTAGCATCAAATATTTACCTGAAAAGTTCGATGGCTTAAAGAACCGGGTCATAAAATCTATACAGCTGGATGATGAAGGTACTTTATGGATTGGCTCACAAGACAATGGCTTATATACCTATAAAGATGAAAGGGCTTATCGGCCTAGAACACTCAATGGTATGGAAATTTCTAATCAAGGAAACATAACCACGATCTATCAGGATACTAAAAATGCTGAATGGTTTCTTGGACCGGAGGGTATTTTCAAACATGAAAACGGAAAAATATCTCAAATTGACTTTAACCAAAATAATGCCCAAGCCATTGTTGAACAAGACAATGGTATTTATTGGATAGCCGACTTTACGCAGGGGCTTAGCAAATTAGAAAATAAAAAAATACTACACTTTAATGAGCATGATGCCCAATTATTGCAAAGTAATAATATACAGACTCTGGGCATGGGGCGAGAGCATGACTTGTGGGTAGGTCATTATAATAATGGAATCGATATTGTAAAAGACGATAAGGTAGTTGAATCATTCTTTCATAACCAAGGTGACACTACAACTCTCTCAAATGACAGAATAACATGCATCTTCCGAGCAGCGGATAGTACCGTTTGGGTGGGGACGAACTATGGACTTAACAAATACGATTATGATAGTCATTCGTTCAAACGATATTTTTCTTACGATGGACTCATAAGTAATACTATCCAGGCTATTAACGAAGATCATAATGGTAGAATCTGGATTAGCACTATAAATGGTATCTCAAAATTTGACCCAAAAAGCGAGGTATTCACTAACTACGGGTTGGAAGATGGGGTCGATACCTACCCGTTCTCGCTTTACTGCACAACACGCGATAAAAAAACGGGCAGACTCTACTTTGGCGGTGAAAACGGCATAACAACTTTCCATCCCGACAGCATATTTTTACATACTACACCACCTAACACGGAAATTTTAAGAGTTAGTGTTCTTGGGAGACATTTATCTTGTGATACGCTGTCCAAACTTAACTGCTGCAACGAAATACTGAAATTAGAACACGAACAGAATATTTTGGACATTGAATTTATAGCCCCCAATTTTCAATCAGTAGCCTACTCTTATTTACTGAGTGGTTTTGAAACCCAGTGGAAATATTCGACTGAATCGAATATAGCACACTATACTAAAATCCCCCCGGGACGCTACACTTTCAAAGTCCGCGCTAAAACTAAAAACAGTGGCTATTGGGGCCAGACAAAGTCGTTCGTGATTGTTATTCTTCCTCCCTTCTGGAAAACATTATGGTTCAGAGGGGTTATAATAGTTCTTATAGCTATCATCGTTTGGATCATTTTTAATCTTCGCATAAAAGGGATTAAGAAGAGGAACTCACTGCTAGAAAAAGAAATAGGTAGAAGAAAAGTAATTCAAAAAGAGCTGGAAATGAAAAATGGTGAGTTGGAAAGATTTACTTATACCGTTTCTCATGATTTAAAGAGTCCATTAATCACTATTCGGGGTTTCCTTGGCTTAATAAGAGAAGATATTCGCCAAAACGAACTGGAAGCAGTTGAAAATGATATCAACACAATAGAGAGTGCAACCGAAAAAATGCGCATGTTACTGGACGATTTACTTGAAATTTCTCGAATTGGGCGCGTGAGTAACGACCTTGAACTCATCAATACTAATGCAATGATTGAGCAAGTGGTGAGTTTTTTTAAGAAAGAAATTGGCGATCAACAAATTACAATTGAAATCGAGAAAGAACTTCCAGAAATAAAGGGTGATAAAACCAGGATTTATGAAGTGTTCCAAAACCTCATCGGAAATTCCATTAAGTATATAGGTAATGGACCTGAAAAGCGAGTAAAAATTGGCCACAGTGTAAAAAACGACGATAACACATTTTACATCAGTGATACAGGTATTGGCATTGATCCAAAGTTTAGTAAAAAGGTATTCGACCTTTTTGAGAGATTAGAACCGGAAATTGAAGGTACTGGTATAGGACTAGCGATTGTAAAACGAGTAATAGAAGTGCATCAGGGAAAAATATGGGTTGAATCGGAGGGGAAAGGAAAGGGATCTACCTTTTTCTTTACCCTCCCTAACACCTAATAATTATATGGCCTTACTAAAAATTTGTTGATCAATATTTTGCGCCTGATCAATTTTAAGATCGAACACCGCACAAATATTTCTTAAAAAAGCCGTGCCCAAATTCGTGATACGCAAACCATTATCATAGAGCTTAATTAACCCCTCCTGATCCATTTGAGTCAACTTTATAAGCTGGTTGAGAGAAAGCTGACCAGTTTCCCAACGTAGTTCCCCTTGACATGATAATTCAAGTATTTGTTGCCTAATATGAAGCTCATTACTATCCAAACCATGTCCTTTGAATATAGGTAGTCCCTCCTCAAGTGCGTTCTTATAGCCTTCTACTTTTTTTACGTTTTGGGCGTAGCCATATTTCGCATCGCTAATGGCCGATGCACCTAAACCAATCAGTAGATCGGTATGCGCCTCAGTGTAGCCCATAAAATTTCTGTGCATACTCTTATTTTGATAAGCTCGGTAAAGTCCGTCACCTTGCAAGGCAAAATGATCCATACCCACATCTGTATAACCAGCTGCAATAAGCAGTTTTTTTCCTACTTCATATAACTGCCTTTTCATACTGCTGGTGGGAAGATCCTTTTCAGTGTACGCCCGCTGAGAAGGGTGTTTCCAGGGTACATGGGCGTAGCTGTAAAATGCTATCCGTTCAGGCCTCAGCTCCAATACTTTTTGCACGGTATTCTCGACACTGATAACTTTCTGGAAAGGAAGACCATAAACCAAGTCAAAATTAACTGAGTCGTAACCAATGACCCTGGCACAATCGGTGGCATCTTTAACATTCTGGAAGGGTTGGATCCTGTTAATTGTTTTTTGCACTTTATAATCCAAGTCCTGAACACCGTAACTGGCTCTTCGAAACCCAAGGTCATACAGCTGCTGTAAGTGATTAGGAGTAGTGTTATTGGGGTGTCCTTCGAAGGAAAAAGCATATTCCCGATGCAAATCAGCAGTCTCCAAAATACTTTGAATCAATAGATTTAAGTTTTCTGATGAAAAAAAAGTGGGAGTACCACCGCCAAGATGTAACTCTCTAATAACAGGCTTGCCTCCAAAGATATTTAAATATTGACCCCACTCTTTCAGAAGGTTTTCCACATAGGGGCCTTCCACATTATGATTCTTAGTAATTCGGGTATTACAAGCGCAGTAAGTACAAAGACTTTCACAAAATGGTAAGTGAATATATATGCTGATTCCATCTTTGGCATTGCTTTCGTCAAATACACGTTTTACCATCATTGGCCAGTTGTTCTTACCTATATTATCTTTCCAATATGGAACAGTAGGATAACTGGTGTAGCGAGGTACCGGTATATTGTACTTATCTATTAAGGCATCAGGTATTTTCATCTTACAAACATTCATCAATCACAGCCTTATAAACATGACATCGGTCAGTTCTGCATTTGATAGCTATCATCAGATTAAAAGACGAATAAACTGAATTTAATGCCTATAAATTCTACGGCAATGAAAAGGCTTCTTCCAGTGTGTATACTTATTTTAGCTTCTTGTGCCCAAATCCGAGTACACACCTTAGGCGATCCAGGTGTCGATTTCACGAGCTACCAAAGCTGGTGTTGGCTGCAGGGTTGCGAAATAACCTATGATGGGCCGGACTATTTATATGATAGCAGCACAATTGAAACTGTGGCTAACGCCGTTGCCTTTGAAATGTATCAAAAAGGTTATAAACAAGAAGGCGACAGTGCAGATCTATTTGTAGATTTTCACATTGTGGTAAAAGAAGATTCGGCCGTCTTTTCCATGATTCATGAAGAAGACCTACCCTTTTGGAATAATAGTGAACAGGAATACTACCATTTCCTACGAGGCTCACTCATTATCCAGATAGGTGATAGAAGAACCGGAAAAATGGTATGGCGCTCAGATACCAGGCGCCTGATGGCGCTTAGACCCGACATTGAAGACAACGATATTAGGAAAGGTGTAAAAAAAGCCTTGAAAAAGTTTCCCACCAGAGATAAATCAAGATAAAACCTACTTTAACTTTTCGTTTTGTCTCCGTCTTTTCTGGTCATCAAATAACATTCTTATAGAAGGCGTGACCGTATCGTCAAACTGCCCCGACCGGGAAGCCCAAATAAAAAGCCCGAGGAAGCTTCCTCCTACTACCATACTGATTAAAATCAAAATGAATATGACTGACATTATACGATATTAAGGGTTTTAGCAAAATAATTACTGGACAGTGTAGCAAAAAGAACTACGGATATACTACTCAAAGGCATTAATATAGCCGCCGACACGGGCGTTAGTGCGCCACTTACGGCCAAAGATATCCCTACTATATTGTAGGCAAAAGAAATAATGAAGCTTGCTACCACTATATTTCTGGCAATGTTCAAATAGCGCAAGAACCTGCTCAGATAAGTCAATTTACTGCCAAGTAAAATGCCATCACAAGCAGGTGAAAACGCTGCTATATCCTCTGTAACTGCGAGTCCTATATCGCTCCGCTTTAGCGCACCGGCATCATTTAGACCATCTCCTAACATCATCACTGATTTGCCCTCGTTCTTTAATTCTGCTATGTAATTCATTTTGTCTTCAGGAGACTGATTGAATTTCATTTCCACTTTATCCCCAAAAATACCTGTTAGATTTTCTCTTTCGCGATCATTATCTCCGGAAAGAATTACCATCTTATAAGCGCCTAACTTTTTCGTCAATTGTGATAATCCATCGCGATAGGCGTTCTGAAAACGATACACTCCTTTGACTTTACCATCTGCACTTAAATACACTCCATCCTGATTCGCTGAATCAACGTTATCGTTCCCTACCCATTTAGCCGAACCTAATTTAAAAGAAGTAGTTCCATACTTTGCAAATAAGCCTTTGCCCGGCCGTTCGACAAAATCATGCAATTCAACACTTATATCGGCAGCAATCGAATCATGGATTTTTTGACTCAACGGATGCGTTGAATTTGAGGTCATCTTTTTTACCACAGCACATTCTATATGAGACAAATCATATCCTGAATAATTTAGCCTCGATTCTGCTGAAGATGTCAAGGTACCCGTCTTATCAAAGACTACAGTATCTATTATTGATAACCTTTCTACTACATCTGAACCTTTAAGGTATAGGTTTGCCTTACCCAACCACCTTAGTACATTTCCATTGGTAAAAGGCGCTGAAAGCGCTAAAGCGCATGGACAGGCAACAATAAGTACAGCTGTAAAGGATTGCCACATCATTGTACTATCGTGAAAAGCCCAAAATGTGAAGGAAAGTATAGCAGTAGTCAATACAACTCCCGTGAAGTATTTACTTATCTGGTTAACCAGTAATTTGGTATGGCCATCACTTTCTTCTTTAAAAGCCTGACTGTTCCACAGGTTGGTCAAATAACTTTGGGAACTCTTTTTTAATAGTTTTAACTCTATGCGTTGTCCAAGTTGTCTACCTCCGGCATAAATAACCTGATCCGCATTAACGTGAACTGGTCTTGATTCTCCGGTTACAAAACTATAATCAATTTTAGCAGTACCCGATGACAAAATTCCATCAGCAGGAATAATTTCACCATTTCTGATAATAACAGTATCGTCTTTTTCAAGTAGATCTATTGGAGTAGATATTTCCTCGATGCCCTGACGCTTTAGTATAGCCAGTGGGAAGTAAGATTTATAGTCACGTTCAAAAGACAGGTTTTGATACGTTTTACTTTGAAACCATTTCCCTACCAGCAAAAAGAAAACCAGTCCGGCTAATGAATCAAAGTATCCTGGGCCAGCCTCAGAAAGAACTTCGTATACACTGCGCAAAAACAACGTAATAATTCCCACTACAATAGGCACATCAATATTTACAAACCGCCTGGACAAGCCTGCTATTGCAGATTTAAAATAGTCTATTGAAGAATATAGTAATACTGGTAACGCCAGAATAATATTAAGCCAGGAAAAGAAAACACCGTATTTTTCGTCCAATTGGCTATCGAAGCCTAAATATTCAGGAAAGCTTAGAAGCATGATATTACCAAAACAAAAGGCCGCCACTCCCAGCTTTATTGATAAGCCTCCATCACCTTCGCTCCTGTCTTTTTTTGCGCCATCAGCTCTAGTAAAATTAGGGGCATAGCCAATAGAACCCAGGAGATTTGCCAGGTCGTGCAGAGATAATCGATCCGGTTTGTAAAGGATATCAGCTTTTTTTTTCACAAAGTTCACCGTAACCTTAATTACACCGTCATCGAGACGATGCAGATTCTCTAATAAGTAAATACATGAACTGCAATGAATAGAAGGTAGGTATAATTTCACCCTGTTATGTGTCTCAGATTTAAAATAAAGGAGTTCATCTGCGATGGTTGCATTGCTTAGGAAATCAAATTGGTTAGATCTTTTGGCAAACTCGTTCCTTCTATCATAAATCTCCTTTAGTTCGGTCTCTTGAAACAGTTCATAAACAGCTTTACACCCGCCACAGCAAAAGTCTTTAGCGTCAAACCTGATCAACTCATTTTCGCATGGATCGCCACAATGGTAGCATTGAATAGCTACTTTCTCGTCAGATTCAATGTACATAAGCCTAATTGCGAGGTATATGGAAGGTCCAGATAGGCCTTCGCGCATGATTAACAACGTCTTCTGCCAAACTACCTGATAATAAATGCTTTAGCCCTTTTCTACTATGAGTTCCCATGGCAATCATACTCGCATCAATTTTATTGGCAAAAGATAATATACCTTGATCTTCGTAAATATCATTGTATATATTGATTGTGTAATCTTTAAGCATATATCTTCGAGCCACTTCTTCCAAACCCTTTTCTATTACCTGATCCCTTTCAAAATTGTTAGGTGTATTTATTCGTACAAGATGTAGCTTGGCATGATTTAGCTCTTGCAGTTGTTTCACTTTGGGCATTACCTCTTCTGATTCATCTACCACTCCGGTTGCATAGGCAATATCTTTGTTATCACTCTTAGCAGTAGGCTGTGAAAGGGTGATCACTGGGCATTTAGACGTACGAACAATTTTTTCAGCATTGGAACCTATGAAAAACTCCTTTAACCCGGATGACCCTTTGGTACCTATGACCACTAAATCTGCATTAAGCTCTGAGATCTTATCTGAAATATCCAGATAAGGATTACCAACAGAAATTTCAGAGTCAATGTCAGCAGCAAACTCTGCTAAAAATAATTCCATCTGACCGCCTGAATTCTTTTTGAGTAGGTCAATAAAATCCGAATCGTAAGGAGTAGGAACCGACATACCTACCGGGTCAATAGTAGCGCCTGTCGGGTATTCTACTACATGATAGGCTAAAACATGCGCCTCATTCATTTTGGCAATATCAAGCGCAAAACCTAACGCATATTCAGCCTTTTTTGAAAAATCTACAGGTACAAGAATATTTATCATGACTTTGCTGCTTTTTGCCAAATCTAACTTGACTTAGCTATTACTATCATGATGGCAGTCAAAGCCTAAGTTGACAAAAGTCATAAACTGTTTTTAATGAGATTATGATGAATAGGGTAGAATGTGACAATTAGACTTTAATTGACGACATCCCATCGAAATAAATTTTGTTTCGAATAAAATTGAGTTCATCATTTCAAAGAGTGTTTTAACTTCACATATAAAATATCACGAATTGCATGAAGAAGCTTTTATCCATCATACTAGTCGCCATACTTTCAGTTTCAGGTTTTGCGCAAACACTTGATGATCAGTTTAATGAACTGAGGGATAACTCTGAAACTTTTAAGGTATATAAGGTCATAAAGCAGGCGGAACTTAACCAGTTTTGGAATGTAGTTTCAGACTCGGTTAGAGTACTAAAACAAACAATTGAACAATCACAGGAAGAGATCAACCTTCAAGGTAGTAAAATTATAGAGCAGGAAGATATAATTAAAGCGAAAGATGATGAAATGGCATCTTTACTATATGACACCGGCCATATCTCGGTTCTTGGTATTGATCTTTTTAAGGAGGCCTACATTGCTATAAGCTTCTCTACAATAGGTGTCCTGGTAATCGTATTAATACTATTTTTCACACGATTTAAAAGCAACCAAAATATTGCGAAACAGAAAGTAGCGGATTGGAAAAAAATTAGCGCAGAGCTGGAAGAGTTTAAGAAAGAATCCTTAGAAAAACAAATGAAGCTCCGACGGGAGCTTCAAACGCAGTTAAATAAACTAAATGAAATAAGGAGCGCCTAAAGGCTCCTTTTAATGTTTAGTTAGCCAAATAAGGAATTAAAAGTTCGTTTTTTGGATTCTTGGAAAGCTTCCTGAGCGCCTTTTCCTTGATCTGTCTAACACGCTCTCTCGTCAGGCCAAGATTCTCACCTATATCTTCTAGAGATAAGCTTGAACTTTCACTTAGCCCGAAATATTGATTCACAACGGTTCGCTCCCGCTCTGTCAGAGTAGAAAGTAACCTACTTACTTCACGTCTTAAAGAATCTTTGTAAACTATATCATTTACTTCATTACTATCTTCATCTTCCATAACGTCAAGAAGTGAACTACCTTCATCCTCAGAGAAAGGTTTATCGATAGAAACTTGTTTGGTTTGAGATCGCACCGTAGTTCTAACTTCATCTACAGTCATTTCAAGTAACTCTGCTAACTCGTCATCGGTAGGTTCTCTTTCAAACTTTTGCTCGAGTACCGATGAAGCCTGATCTATTTTGGATAACGCTCCAATTTTGTTGGAAGGGATCCTTACAATTCTTGAGTGCTCCGCCAACGCTTGTATAATAGACTGTCTGATCCACCAAACAGCATAAGATATGAATTTAAAACCTCTTTTCTCGTCAAATCGTTTTGCGGCTTTGACTAAACCCAGATTTCCTTCATTTATCAAATCGTTAAGCGGAATTTTATTGGAGTAGTGATACTGTTTTGCTACGGACACCACAAACCTCAAATTCGCCTTCACAAGTTTCTCCAATGCAGCCTCATCTCCTTCACGGATTCTTTGCGCTAAATCCACCTCTTCCTCCGGAGTCAGTAACTCATCTTTTGAAATTTCATTAAAATACTTTTCCAGGGTCCTACTGTCCCTGTTGGTAATAGATTGTGTAATCTTAAGTTGTCTCATTCTTCTTATTAACCTCTATAAAATTGCTTTTTTCGATTCCTAATCATATAAAACAAATAAACTCGCAATTCGTTCCAAACTTCTTTATTTTAAGATAGTTTTGAAGCCTATCAAGTTATGGTGTTTCTTTTTGACGTACCAAAAGTCGTTTTCTCAGAATTTCGCATGATACAAAAAAAAATTCAATCTACTAAGATTTATTTTTAATAATTCAATTCGACATCTATCATGCGCTATTTAATTACTTTAACAGTTTACGTAATATTCGGCACATCGGTTATATGTCAAACACAGGATGAGGTAAAAAAAGTGTTTCATAAAGGATATTACTATCTATCCGTTGATAATGAAAAAGCAGTGGAATACCTATCACAATGCATTGAAATGGACTCAACGTTCGAAGATGCTTACTTTCATCGTGGCATAAGTTACTTTAAGGGCGGCCTCTATAAAAAAGCATTATATGATTTTGACAGGGCGTTTGAGCTCGATCCTGACCTACATATAATCTGGATGTACAAAGGTTTTACATATAGGAACATGGGACTGTTAGAGGAAGCCTTATCCAATTTTTCACAATACATTACCAATAACCCGACGGATACTACAGCCTATTCTTATATTTTGAGGGGTAAAATAAAATATGAGCTTGGAGATTTTAATGGCGCAATCGAAGATTATGATATGGCGGTTAAACTGAAACCTATTGAAGAAAAGTATCATTACTACCGCTTTGTAGCGTTATATGAAGCAAAACAATATAAAAAGGCTTTAAAATCGGCTTCAAAGCTTATTGAAACTACTCCTGACTTCTATGGGTACTACTTCTATAAAGGAAATGTATATCACGACTTAGGGCATTACGATTCTGCCGTATTCATGTATAATGTGGCAATAATAAAGAACTACCAAAATTCAGACAGCTATTTTTACCGGGCCCTTAGTTACCAAGCAGAAAAAAAATACAAAAAAGCTCTTGAAGACTACAATACAGCCATAGTATTAAATGATGAGGACGGCTACTACTTTTCGGAAAGAGGCAATTGCAAGTACGAAATGGGTAATAAAACAGGAGCTTGTGAAGATTGGGATATTGCCGGTAATCTTGGTTACTATGAAGATTTTGAAAAGGTGAAGCGACTTTGTATTACGTCAGCTGTTGTAAATGGAAAGAACTAGATTTAAAGAATATGGATAATAGAAAATTTTTACCTGTTATAATAATTGCAGCCGTAGCGCTGATTGTGATTTTTGGTTTATCATCAAGCATTTTTTACACTATTAAAGCTGGAGAGCGAGCAGTTATATTCAAGAAATTTCAAGGCGGTCTTGACAAGGAAAATGTTATTTCTCAAGGCTTCGGATGGAAGGCTCCATGGAATGATCTCTATGTTTACGATGTCCAGGAGAATACAGCAGAAGAGAAAATGGATGTTTTAGACAAAAACGGACTTTCAATAAACGTTGATGTAACCGTCCGATTTAATCCTATTTATGATGAAATCGGTTATTTACATGAGAACTTTGGCGCCAACTATGTCAACAAGCTGGTTGTTCCTGAGGTAAGATCAGCCGTGAGGCAAGTAATGGGTAGATTTACTGCCGAAGAGATCTATTCCACTAAACGTGCGGAAGTAGAAACCTCAATTAAAACAGAAACGGAGAATACACTAAAAAATAATAATATTGAAATGCAAGCCTTGCTGATCCGATCAATCAACCTGCCTGAGCAAATAAAATCTGCTATTGAAAATAAACTTAAACAAGAGCAAGAGGCCCTTGCCTATCAATTTAGACTTGATAAAGAAAAGAGTGAAGCCGAGAGAAAAAGGATTGCCGCTGACGGTGAAGCAGTGGCCAACAAAATAATAAATAGTAGTTTGACTCCAGAGCTTTTAAAGATGAGGGGCATAGAAGCTACATTAGAACTGGCAAAATCACCAAATAGTAAAGTTGTAGTTGTCGGTAGCGGAGACGACGGCCTTCCATTGATTTTGGGGAACAATTAGCAGGGCACAGTGTTTTACTTGCGATTCTAATTAGCTAAATTCACAATCCATTGTTTAACCATAGATAACTTTAAAGTATGTCTGATTCCGCGGAATTAAAAATTGACGGTAAAACCTATAACCTTCCATTAATAGAGGGCTCTGAAAATGAAAAAGCCTTCGATATAGCCAAGTTAAGAGGAGAAACTGGAGTAATTACTATAGACCCAGGACTCAAAAACACGGGATCTACAAAAAGCGCCATCACTTTTTTAGACGGCGAAAAAGGAATTCTCAGATATAGAGGTTATTCTATTGAGGAGCTAGCGGAAAAATCCAGTTTTATTGAAGTAGCCTACTTATTGATCTATGGTGAACTACCATCTTCAAACGAGTCCATTGCCTTAGTAAATGAAATAAAGTACCAAACACTAGTACATAAAGATAATATACTTGATCACAAGCAGATTATTATTCTCATTTTTCACAAATCTAAGCTCATTCCAGGCAGCATCTTTATCCTCTTGTTGGAGTTGTTTCGCCTTTGGCCTGCTAAGCCTCAGCTTTCTCTTCTTGG
>CALBPF010000190.1 GCA_937899105.1 uncultured Flammeovirgaceae bacterium
CCCGGCTGGTGGCCAATAATACGTAATGATCAAAACCCTCTTCATTGAAGTAAATTAAGGCTAAATGAATTCAACGGTCTTATTATTAGACCTGAACTGGAAGATCAATGCCGTGATAATAAGCAGAATCAATAAACTTGAAGAAGCCGTCATGATCTTATTTCCAATAAAGTACGACTTAGGCCGAAATTCGAATTCAATAGTATGCTTGCCCTTAGATACTTCTAATCCACGGAGCACATAATTCAAACGAATATGCTCGACTTGACTGCCATCAATTTTGGCAACCCAGCCTGCCGGGTAATAGATCTCAGAAAAAGCAATCAGGCTTTTTCCTGCGGCATCAACATTATACTTCAAATAGTTGGGTTGATATTCCACCAAACTTACCGAACCGCTAGAATCAAAACTTTCCTGTGAAACACTAAATTTACTGGCATCAACAATAGCCGTTGATTGGCCAGGTAAATTGCATGTGGCGGCTATTTCCTCATCAGCTGAGTTTACTTTTTGTACTTTGGCAATTAGCCAGGCGTTACCATAGGCAGCTTCGTTTGATAAAGTATTTTCGGCTCCATTTCCAAACATGAAAAATTTTGTATTGAGCATGTTCAGTACATTCAAACCATCGAAATTGACATTATTTTGTCTCAATCGATCTATTACCTGATTTTTCTGATCATCCAGACAATAGTTGACCAATTCCTGATAACGCTGCATTTTGGCTCCGTGGTAACCGCCAATAGAGCTGTGGTGATAGCTGGTTCTCGCTTCGTTCCAGGCGTTTACCAAATTAACCACCCTGTAATGTTTCTCATTTGCTTTCTGTATTTCCTGATCTGCAGCGGTAGGTTGGAAAAACTGACTTTTTGCTCTTCGTTGATAATCTTCACTATTTAAGTAGCGCCTGCCTACTAAAAACAAGTCTAAGAAAACCAGTCCTATCAGTAGAGCAGCTCCGGCAACCACACCAAGTTTTTTTCTTAAAGTAAAGATGATTGTGGCGGCAGAAACGAGAATAAAGAAAAACGATCTTATGGCATCGGACTGAAGCATGTGCTGCCTTTGCTCCTTGAGTACATCCAAAAACCATGGTGGTAGTTCGGCAAAGTTAGCGTCAACAGGACCTCGAAAGCCAGCCATACTACCATACATCCAAATGAATAAACAACTTCCAAGGCTGACCCCTAAAGCGATATAGAGTTTTTTGAGTTTTGCCTTGTTCCAGTCTACTTCGAAAACCTTGTCCAAGCCTAAAGTTCCAAGTATTGGGATGGTGAAAATAATAATAGCTAAGGCCATTGTTACTGCCCTGAATTTGTTGTAATAAGGGAAATAATCAAACATAAAATAGTTAAACCATTCTAAATTTTTGCCCCAGGCTAATAGTAACCCCAAAGCCGTGGCTGATATTAGCCATATTTTATGTTGACGTTCTACAAAGAATATTCCAAGGATAAAAAAAGCCAATATTATGGCTCCCATATAATATGGGCCACCCACGCCAGGTTGGGCGCCCCAGTAAGTCGCTGCTCCCTGCGTAAATTGAGCCACTTGCTGCGGCTGAACCCCCCTATCCAATAAACCCTGAGCAAATTTCGAGTCCATGTCTAGACTTTCCTGAGACGCTCCACCGCTAAACCCCGGTACGAGCAAGGTCAAGGACTCCAACTTGCCTTCACTCCAATGAAATACGTAGTCCCTATCCAGTCCGCTTTCACCTTTGCTCTTAGCCGCAGTTAATTCTGAGGGCCCTCGTGTAGAATACTTGCTGTATTCATAAGTTGTCCATAATCTGCCAATATTGGCGCCCAAAGCCAGTACTGTTGCGGCCAGCATTAATGCTGTGCTTTTGATAAAATGAGGTAAGGTCTTTTCTTTTACGGCATACACCAATTGGCTAATGCCATAACATGATAAAACCAAGAGTAAATAATAAGTAATCTGCGGATGGTTCGCTTTTATTTCCAGAGCTAATGCCAGAGCGGTTAATGCTACTCCCAGGTAAACTTTCTTCCGATCATACAATAATTTAAATCCTGCTAGCACGAGTGGCATGTAAGCCACAGCTCGTATTTTCCAGATATGACCTGCTTCTATGCTTAAGGTTTGGAATGTATTGAATCCAAAGCCTAAGGCGCCTACAATGGCCACATATGGTCTTACACCTAATACAAGCATCAGAATGTAGAAACTTATTAGACCTAAAAAAGTGACACTTGCAGCGCTTGGAAAACCCAACGTGATAATTTTTTGTATGTATTCAAGAAGATCGCCACTCCAATACACATTTACCATGTATGCTGGCATTCCACTGAACATACTGTTGATCCAAAGCGCTTCTTCTCCGGTTTCCTGTCTGAATTCAACGGCTTCCTGTCCACCCCCTTGCCCTTGAAGAACGTCATGTTGGTACATGGATTGGTTACTAAAGAATAATGGATGGTAGAAGATGACAACCACCACTATAAAAACGGATACCGCAATCAGGTGCGGCAATATATCTGACTTGAAGTTGATTTTCGACATGGTTTTAATTAGCCTGAAGCTCAAATATAAGACTTAGGATGAAGCTGTATTACGGTTCGTATTGTTAATTCACTCGGTCCGGATTATCTGAAATAAACGCCTTCCAGCTCTTGGCAGTATTTTTTCGAGCGCCTTTCTGAAAGTGATGACAAACTGCTACACCCAGAGCATCTGTGGCGTCCAAAAGCTTTGGCGAGGACTTGAAGTTTAATAAAGTCATTAACATGGCGGCCACTTGCTCTTTTGATGCGTTGCCATTACTGGTTACAGATTGCTTTACTTTTTTAGGCGCATATTCTGTAATAGGAATTTGCCTGGACAGCGCAGCCGCCATGGCCACACCTTGTGCTCTTCCAAGCTTAAGCATCGACTGAACGTTTTTGCCATAAAACGGCGCTTCCAAGGCTACTTCGTCCGGGTTGTAGTCGTCAATTAGGCTAATAACGCGTTCAAAAATCTTTTTAAGTTTCAGTTCGTGTCCTGAATACTTGCTTAAATGAATAACACCGTACTGCAATAATTTTAGCTGTTGTCTGCTCACTGAAATAAGTCCATAACCCATAACACTTGTTCCTGGATCTAGTCCTAATATTATGGTTTCGCTATCGATTTTTTTATCTATTTTCCCCACTTGTGCAAGATAATATAAATGGCGACCAAATACCCACGTTTTAATCTGCTGCTCAAAGTGTTGATCTTAATTTCTTGCCTACTTTTTTTAGCGTTCAAATTGAATACTTCCAAAAGTGATCTTCTCAACCTTTATACACTCTTCAAGATCGCTATGGTCGATGGCTACATCGTACTTTTTATTATTTTAATTCTCATGCCTTTAAACTGGTCATTTGAGGCTTGGAAATGGCAATTACTGGCCAATAAAGTGGTAAAGCTTAACTTCTGGAACGCTCTCAAAGGTGTTATATCAGGTCTTGGCTTAAGTTTTTTTACGCCTTATGGAATTGGAGATTATTTTGGTCGAATAGGGCTAATTACCCATTTGGACAGAAGGCGATTAGTAGGTCCCCTTTTGATGGGTAGATTAGTTCAATTATTGATTACCTTACTTTTTGGTCTTTTCGGCATATTCTATCTTTTTGGTATTGCCTATTTTTCCTATCTACTACTGAGCATTAGTGTTTTTTTGATATTACTATTCTTTGCCTATCGTAAGGCCGGAAGAAAATGGCGTCCAAAATTCGAAGAAGGGGTAAAGGTTTATTTTGGCTTAATAAAAGCTTTCGATCAACGAGAGTTGCTGACAGTTTTTGCTATTTCATTTTGGAGGTATCTTACCTTTGGATTTCAATTTTTATTAGCGCTACATCTCTTTTTACCCTATGTCAAACCGCATTTAAAACTGGCCGGTATTACTTGGGTCTTTTTTGCCAAGTCTATTGTACCCACTTTCAACTTCTTGAGTGATCTGGGAGTACGAGAAGTGAGTGCAGTTTTATTTTTCGAGAAGTACTCAGTGGCTGTAGAACCGGTAGTTCTGGGAAGTCTGTTGATTTGGCTTATCAACTTGCTACTTCCAACTGTGTTGAGCTTACCTTTGATCTTTAAGTTAAAAATTATGCGATGATAAGTGTACTTATCAGTTTATTCTTGACGCTTTACATTGTATGGTTAGTTGTAATGCAAGTGGCCTGGTTAAAGCTGACACAAAAAACCTCCCTAAAAGTTGAATCTAAACCTAAGCTCAGGTATTCCATTATTATTCCAGCTCGAAATGAAACAGATACTATTGAACGCGTGATAAGCGCCATCAAGCGTAACGAGTTCCCCAGATCGAACTATGAGGTGATTTTGGTTGATGACCACTCGGAGGATGATACTTACGAAAAAGCTCAGCAGTTCGGAAATGATATTATTTGCGTCAGACTTCAGGAAAATTCAGGAAAAAAGGCGGCATTGGCGACAGGCATAGATATAGCACAGGGAGATGTTATTATTACCACTGATGCAGATTGTATCGTATCTGAAAAATGGTTGTCCAGTATAGCGAACTTTTTCGAAGGTGGGGAAGTCAAATTGTTGAGCGGTGCAGTGGGCTTTAACCCCTTACCTAAGATCTTTGATAAGTTGCAGGCAATCGAATTCAGCAGTCTGGTAGGTGTAGGTGCGTCTTCCATTTATTTGAGAAAACCTGGTATGTGTAACGGGGCAAACTTGGCATTTCTCAAAGCCGCTTACAAGGAGGTTGGGGGGTATTCTGATAATTTGGATATTGCCAGTGGAGACGACGAGTTTCTGATGCACAAAATTGCTAATTACGACCCGCATAGCATCTATTTCAATATAAATCCTGACGGAGTAGTATACACCAATGCACAAAGCAATTTGAACCATTTTATACAGCAGCGAAAAAGGTGGGCATCTAAATGGACTCGTTATAAGGATTGGAGACAATCTTTGCTAGCGGTTTTTATTGGATTGTCCAATGTCGCAGTTTTAGCAGGAATATGGCACGCTATATTAGGTGATTTTACGATAATGATTTTACTATTCTTAAAGCTGGTTTTGGAAGTAACATATCTGAAATCAGTACTGATGTTTTTGAATACTAAAGTCAGTTGGGTCTATTTTATTTTAATTCAGATAATATATCCTTTTTATGTCGTTTACTTCGTGGTAGTAGCTAATTTAGCTGGATACAAGTGGAAAGGCAGAAGCTATTAGCGATTTGTATACTATTTGATTAAATTCCCATAACAAGGGAAGGTCATTTGATTAATGGACACGCTATCACTAGAAAATAAATATAACCTTAAAGAACTTGAACTCAATGCCTTACTTGAGATTACTCAGGCCATTAATAACAACCTTCCTGAGAAGTCTCTGTACAAGATCTATGATTTTACGATAAGGGCGAATCTGAATATTCGAAAACTTGCCTTATATGTCTTGGATTCGGTATGGTCTTGTAAGGTGAATTACGGTACTGAAATCAATTGCTTTGAAACTCCAATAGACGATAACTTCTGTAATTACCGCAAGGTAACCTCGATTGAAGGGCGTAAGGACGTATTTGGCGAATTTGATTACGTTATTCCTGTTTCGCATAAAGGAAATATCCTTGCCCTGGTATTCGTGGGTGGAATCCAGGTGGATTCTGAGGAGCTGAAAGCTAGTAGTACTCGCTTTATTCAAGCGCTAAGCAATATCATTATTGTTGCTATAGAAAATAAAAAATTAGCCCGACAGCAGTTGCAACAGGAAGCTTTGAGAAAAGAGCTTGAAATTGCCAGCGATGTGCAACAGTTTTTGTTTCCTGAAGAACTTCCTTATACAACAAAGTTAAAGGTAGAGGCAAGTTATTTACCTCATGATCGGGTAGGAGGGGATTATTACGATTACATCCCTATTAACAAGAATCAGTTCTTGATCTGTATAGCGGATGTGTCAGGAAAGGGAATACCGGCGGCGTTAATGATGTCTAACTTTCAGGCTTCATTAAGGACACTGGTACGCCAAACACCTAATTTAAGAGAGATAATCGAAGAACTTAACTACCAAGTTTTAGAAAATGCCAAAGGAGAGAAGTTCATCACCTTCTTTGCTGGAATTTATGATCACCAACTGAGAACACTGGTTTATGTAAATTCTGGCCATAATCCCCCTATATTAATTAATAACGATAAGCTTACCTTATTAGAAGAAGGTAGCACAGTGCTTGGCGCTATGCACCCTCTTCCATTCATCAATGAAGGTTTCATAACGGATTTGGATGAGTTTCTATTATTCAGTTACACTGATGGTGTTACCGAAACGGAGAATGAGTTGAATGAGGAGTTTGGCATTGAAAGATTAAAGAAATATTTCGGTTCAAATGGTCATGTCGATCTAAAAAAGATCCATCAGGATATTATTATTCAGTTAGACGATTTCAAAGGTCGTAATGGGTATAAAGACGATATTACAATGTTGTCCTGTAAGGTAGAACTTTAATGTTTATCCATAGAACGCCTTGGCCTATTAGAAAGCTATATCCTCAGCTTACTTGGTCAAAACGTACTGCACAAACAATTTATCTGACTTTTGATGATGGTCCCATTCCTGTAATCACACCCTTTATTCAGCAAACTCTCTCTAAATTTGATGTGCAGGCTACTTTTTTTTGCGTAGGAGAAAATATTAAAAAATACAACGACGTAGCTCAAGCGTCTATCGAAGCTGGTCACAAAATTGCTAACCATACTTTTAATCATTTAAATGGATGGCAAGCGAATAAAAATCTGTATTCTCATAACATTGAGCTATGTGAAAGCCTTATAAATAAACTCGGGGTGGATAATGGTCTTTTCCGTCCGCCATATGGCAGGATTACAAGAAAGCAGATTAAAATAATTAAAACCAGCTATGAAATTGTAATGTGGGATGTTTTAACAGGTGATTTCAGCAATAATGTAAGCCCTGAAGACTGCCTTCAGCATTCCATCAATGCTACTAGAGATGGTTCTATTGTTCTTTTTCACGATAACATTAAAGCAGAGAACAATTTGAGGTATGCTCTACCCAGATATATCGAGCATTTTTTAGAAATGGGTTTTCGCTTCAGCCTGTTATGATCCTTACAGTCGCAGTAGTATTCCTGATCGTATCGATCGTAATGCTTACAGATTTTCTTCTTCTACTCAGTTGGTACTTTAGATACAAGAGCTTTTCTGTCGAAGAAACCTATCACCCTTTTATTTCCATACTAGTAGCCGCAAGAAATGAAGAAAATACCATTTCGCTTTGTTTGCAATCACTGATAGACCTTAACTATCCAAAAGATAAATATGAAATCCTTGTTGGTAATGATCAATCTACCGATGCAACAGCGTCTATTTTAAAGGACTGGCAATCTAAGCATAGGAACATTAAAGTTTATCATATAGACGAACGACTGGGTAGTGCAAAGGGCAAAGCCAATGTACTCGCCCATCTAACCAAAGAGGCGCGAGGAGAATTCTTTTTCATGACCGACGCCGACTGCGTAGTTAATCCTTCTTGGTTAAAAGCTCTGCTGGGAGCTTATAATAATAATGTAGGTATCGTAGTCGGTATTACTGATGTTAATTCTGTTTGGCAGGGAATGGACTGGCTCTTTGCTTTAGGTATGATAAAGGCGCTTCATGATCTGAATAATCCGGTAGTCGCTATGGGCAATAATATGTTTGTAACACGGCAGGCATATGAAGCTATTGGAGGGTATGAGTCTATTCCTTTTTCTATAACGGAGGATCTAGAGCTTTTCAAGCAGGTCAAGAAGAAAGGTTATCAGACAAGACATGTGGCGTCGGCTGAGTCCGCTATTTTAACAAATGGTATATCCGGCTTAGTGAATTTGCTCAGCCAGCGTAAGCGATGGTTAAGAGGGGCGATTCAATTACACCCGGCTATAGTATTTTTACTTTTGATGCAAGCTTTATATTATCCGGCTCTTACAGTGTTATTTTTTTTTCAGTGGCCCACGGCTATTCTAATTTTTGTATCAAAGGCACTTCTCCAAGGATTGATTGTAAACAAAGTAGCTCAAACAATCCGGCGACCTAAGAAGGTTAGCCATATGGTACTTTTTGAATTCTACCAATCTTATGTGGCCCTGGTGTCGTCTGTATATTTCTTGCTTCCTTTTTCTTTAAAGTGGAAAGATCGGAAATACTAAATTTTCCCATATCATTTGTGACTATTTGAATTCTGCCTATTATTACTACCGATGGAAACCATGGTTGATACTCACGCACATATTTACCTTAAAGCCTTTGATAAGGACTTCAATGAAATGATTGATCGCGCGCAGAATGCAGGAGTATTTAAGGTTTATATGCCAAATATCGACCATACCACAATCGAAGCAATGCTTGAGGTGGAAGACAGGAATCCAATGTGTATTGCCATGATGGGACTGCACCCATGTTCTGTAGGTAAAAAGTTCGAAAAAGAACTATACCTCGTCGAAGAGTGGTTAAGTAAACGGCCCTTTACCGCAGTAGGTGAGATTGGCACTGACCTCTACTGGGATAGGACATTCTGGGAACAGCAACAGGAAGCGTTTAAAATTCAAGTGGAATGGGCTAAAAAGTACAATATACCGGTGGTCATACATTGTAGAGACTCAATTGATGAAACTATTGAAATGGTTGAACAGCTCAACGATGAGAACCTCACAGGTGTTTTCCATTGTTTTACGGGAAATCAGGAGCAAGCTAAAAGAATAGTAGCCTTAGGCTTTTACCTTGGTATTGGTGGGGTTAGCACCTTTAAGAACGGTGGTTTGGATAAAGTTTTACCTGACATATCGCTTGATAATCTGCTTTTAGAAACGGATAGCCCTTATCTGGCGCCAACGCCGCACAGGGGTAAGCGCAACGAGCCTTACTATTTGAATTTGGTAGCCACACGTCTGGCTGAACTAATGGATTGCCCATTGGATAAGGTCAAGCTGAAAACAACATCAAATTCCGAAAATCTCTTTAGTACTGTTGAAGCACGATAGGATCAATATTATCACTTCTGCTCCAGGGGAACCGGAAGCGGCTGTACTTATTATTTATACAGGTGGTACGTTTGGTATGATTCACGATGAATCGGGTGCGCTACAGCCATTTGACTTCTCTTCGATATTGGAGCATATACCTGCATTACGCCAACTGGAACTTAAATTGACAGTGTTTGCTTTTGAAACTCCTGTAGATTCTTCTAACATGATACCGGGAATATGGAAGAAGATAGGGAAATTGATTTTTGAGGAGTATGATCATTTCGATGGTTTTGTTGTTCTCCACGGAACAGATACCATGGCTTATTCTGCTTCAGCATTGAGCTTTATGTTACAGAATTTGTCAAAACCGGTAATTTTCACCGGAGCTCAATTACCTATTTCCTCTTTAAGGTCGGATGCCCGCGAAAATTTGATTAATGCCTTAGAAATAGCGGCGGCTAAAGTAAATGGCAGGGTATTGGTTCCTGAGGTGTGTATTTATTTTGACTATAAACTGTTTCGTGGTAATAGAACCAAGAAAGTAGAAAGTGTTTTTTTTGACGCCTTTAATTCTGAAAATTACCCGGCGTTGGCCGAATCGGGAGTAGAAATTAACTACAATCTTAGCGCTATATCACCTAATACTGATGCTGAGTTAATTCTGCATGACAAGTTTGTAGATCAGATCGCTATTTTGAAGATATTCCCTGGAATGAATAAGTCCTATGTTAAAGCCATACTTGCTGCCCCCGGCTTAAAAGGAGTTATTCTTGAAACCTATGGAGCAGGTAACGCACCAACATTTGATTGGTTTGTGAACGCATTGGCTGCTTCAATAAGGAGTGGGATAAGCGTTTTGAATATTTCACAATGCCCCGGTGGCAGAGTACAGCAAGGCAGATACCAAACAAGCAAGCAGTTGTTAGAGATAGGTGTGATAGATGGTAAAGATCTCACATTAGAAGCTGCTATTGCTAAACTTATGATTACGTTGGCACAGGCATCTGATAAATCTGAAATAGAACATAAAATTAAGCGTTCCTGGTGCGGAGAATTGAGCGAAAAATGAGCTTTTATAAATTCAGTTTATTTTTGCATAAAGTGTTATTTATTGATTTATTTGTGCTTCTCGTGCGCAAAAAGACGTGCATCCGGAGAGGTGACCGAGTGGTTGAAGGTGCTCGCCTGGAAAGTGAGTGTGCCCCAAAAGGGTACCGGGGGTTCGAATCCCTTCCTCTCCGCTAGATTTATTGAACTTTAATTAACTTTAACTATAATTACTTAATCGTTTAACCATCTCTCTTTTAATTAGAGAAAACTTTAAAACTTGAATTATGAAAAAACTATTTACGTTATTGGCGCTGGTAGGTATTATTTCCTTAGGATACCAAGCACAAGCTCAGGATGATGCAGCCGATACTACTGCAACCGAAGCGGCAGATACAGCAACCGTTGCCCCAGAACCGGAACCTGAGCCTGAACCAGAGCCAACACCAGAACCGGTGAGCGAAGAGCCTGAAGCAGAAGCTTCGTTTCATCAAATCATTAAAGACAAGTTTATTGAAGGAGACTGGCAATTTATGACTCCGGTTTTGATCTGTCTGATCATAGGATTAGCGATCTCAATTGAAAGAATTATTACGTTAAACATGGCCACTACTAATACGGATAAACTATTATCTACCGTAGAGGATGCGCTGGCTAATGGGGGCGTAGAAGCCGCAAAAGAAGTAACTACAGGAATACGTGGACCTGTGGCGTCGATTTTCACTCAAGGTTTGATGAGAATGTCGGAAGGCATTGAAATGGTTGAAAAATCAATCATCGCGTACGGTTCTGTTGAAATGGGTCGTTTGGAAAGAGGTTTGGTATGGGTGTCGCTTTTTATCGCACTTGCTCCAATGCTTGGGTTTATGGGTACGGTAATTGGTATGATTGGTGCATTTGATGCTATCGAGGCGGCTGGTGATATTTCGCCTCAGATCGTTGCAAACGGTATCAAAGTAGCCCTATTAACGACCGTTGCCGGCCTTATTGTGGGTATTATTCTTCAAGTGTTTTACAATTACTTGGTTTCCAAAATTGATTCGTTGGTAAATCAAATGGAAGATGCATCAATCACTTTGGTTGACCTTTTGGTAAAGCATAAATTATCTAAGTAATTCTGGAATCCTAAAGTAAAGCAAATGGAAAATTTTGTAGACATAGGTTTGTGGATAGCTTACATTTTAGTTTTGGTTGCTATTGTTTCAGCGGTACTACTTCCAATAATAAATTCACTAAGTGATCCTAAATCTTTAATTAAACCACTAGGAGCTCTTGTTGGGATCGGTATATTGTTTTTAATATGCTGGGCCATAGCAGGCGATACATTGAACGCTAAAGCAATTGCTGCGGGTGTAACTCCTGGTGTGAGTCAGGCTGTCGGCGGTGCATTGATTACAATGTATGTGTTATTTGTTATAGCGCTGGTAGGAATTGTATTTACTGAAATCAATAAAGCATTAAAATAAATGGCACGTAACAAAGGAAGAGATAACCCGGAAATTAATTCCAGTTCGATGGCGGATATCGCCTTCTTGCTGTTAATTTTCTTCCTGGTTACCACCACCATCGCAAATGATAGAGGGCTTAGCCTCCAGTTGCCTCCGAATCCGGAAGATATTGAGAACATTGATATTAAAATCCCTGAGCGTAACCTATTTAAGATCCAGATTAATTCGGCAGATAGGTTGCTAGTTGAAGGAGAGCCGTTCGAGCAAGATGTGACGGAGATAAAGGAAATGATCAAGGATTTTGTTCTTAATAACGGGCGAGATCCAGAGTCATCTGATTCTCCTAAAGATGCTATTGTATCTCTCAAAACGGACCGTGGTACTTCTCAGGAAAGGTACATTGAGGTATTAGATGAAATTCAAGGTGCATATTATGATATGTATGCGGCCAGGATAGGTGTTACTAACAAGGAGTGGAGAGACATTGCTTCTGACCTAACGGATCCGGAAAACAGAAGATTGTATGATGAAGGTAGGGGCTTAAAGGATGGTAAGCTTGAATATCCTATGAATCTATCAATTGCAGAACCGTCAAAAACAGGAGGAGGTTGATATGTCGAAGTTCAAGAAAAAAGCAAACACAAAGCAGGATATACCTACTTCAGCGCTTCCAGACATTATTTTCATGTTGCTTTTCTTTTTTATGGTTACTACTGTACTGAGAGAGGTAACAATTAATGTGAAGCAAAGAATTCCTGATGCTACGCAGTTAAGAAAGCTTCAAAGAAAGTCATTGGTTAGTTATTTATACATAGGTGAGCCCAAAAAGACTGATCAGTGGGGAAGTGAGCCTAGAGTGCAGGCCAATGATGTCTTTATTGAACCTTCTGACGTAATCTTGTGGGTAACAACCGAAAAGGATAAGCTAAATGAGGTCGAGCGTGACCAAATTACCATCGCCATGAAGGTTGACCGTGAGGCAAAACGCGGACTTGTAGCTGACGTAGAGCTAGAGCTAAGAAAGGCTAATGCCAGAAAGCTATTGTACACTACGCTACAGGAGATGGAAGAATAAACGATTCTTATTATATTAAAGTGTAAAGGGTTACTGTATTTATATAGTAACCCTTTTTTATTTTTATAAAAATGGAGCTAAATAATAAAAAGACAATTAATGGATGGGCCATGTATGACTGGGCAAACTCTGTATATTCCCTGGTCATAACCTCTGCGATTTTTCCAATATACTATAATGCAGTAACTACGGATACAGACGGCAGTGATAAAGTTGATTTCTTCGGGTTTGAGATCATCAATACTGTTTTGTATTCATATGCGCTATCCTTCTCATTTCTTTTTGTTGCAGCTATATTACCGCTGCTTTCAGGTATGGCGGATTATGCCGGGAATAAGAAGCTCTTCCTTAAGATATTTATGTACATAGGTTCAGTATCCTGTATCGGTCTTTTCTTTTTTACAGGTGAAAATGTCGAATGGGCCATTATATGTTCTGTTTTTGCCAGCATAGGTTATTCCGGCGGATTGGTTTTCTACGATGCCTTTTTACCTGAAATAGCCTCTGAAGACCAGTTCGACAGAGTAAGCGCCAAGGGGTACGCCATGGGGTATATTGGAAGTGTGATTCTGCTCATTATCAACATTTTTATGATTGAAAAGCATGATTGGTTTGGCTTGATCGATTCCGGTTTGGCCTCAAGAGTTTCTTTTTTAATGGTAGGTCTTTGGTGGATTGGGTTTTCACAAATTACATTTAGCAGGTTGCCTGATAATGTATTCGGTCATAAGCCTACTGAGTCAATTTTTGTAAAGGGATATGAGGAAATAAAAATCGTTTGGAGAAGTTTAGATGTGCTCAAAGTGATGAGGCTTTTTCTAGTTGCTTTTTTCTTTTACAACATGGGTGTTCAAACGGTTATGTATTTGGCGGCCTCTTTTGGAGCCAAGGAATTAGAACTTGAATCATCTGCGCTTATAGCAACTATTCTTATCATTCAACTGGTAGCCATAGGAGGCGCTTATCTTTTTGCTCACTTTTCCAAGATACGAGGAAATAAAAATGCGCTTTTAGTTATGGTATTCATATGGGTGTTTGTCTGTATTGGAGCCTACTTTGTTACTACCGAAAACCAATTTTATGCACTAGCCTTTGTCGTTGGAATAGTTATGGGCGGGATCCAATCATTATCCAGAGCTACGTTTTCAAAGTTAATACCTGTTGATACGCAAGATCACGCTTCTTACTTTAGTTTTTATGACGTTACTTACAACTTGTCTATAGTTGTAGGTACTTTTTCGTACGGGTTTATTGAACAAATAACCGATGATATGCGAAACAGCGTTTTGGCGTTGATACTTTTTTTTGCCGTAGGTCTGGGATTTCTGTTGCTTGTCAAAATGCCATTTCATCCACTCAAAAAAGAATAAAGCGGTTTATGGCATCAATTGTTCCTTGTAAAGGAGTATAATTAGCAGAAAAGCGGCAAGAAGATACAAGGCAGTGACAGGGAATCCAATTTTTAAGAAGTCTCTAAAATTATAGCCACCTGGTCCATAAACTATCAGGTTTGTCTGGTAACCTATAGGTGTTAAAAAAGCTGCCGATGATGCAAACGCAATAGCCAAAAAAAACGGCCCTCCGTCTAATCCAAGTTCATTTGATATTGCCAATGCCAGGGGAAAGCATATGGCAATTGCTCCTACGTTTGTAATAAATGAGGTTAGTAATGTAGCAACCACCATAAGACCAAATAATATGGCTAAGCACCCATAGTCCGATAGGAGACCAACCAAGCCGGCTCCGATTAACATACCGGCACCGGAATTGATCATGGCTTCGCCAATAGAAATGGACAACACAAGAATAATTAACAAATTAATATCAAGATCTCGCTTTACATGCTTTAAAGTAACTAAACGCATTGCTACAGCGAGTGAAAGTAATATCAGAAGAGATACAAAAAGATTAAAAAATTGGCCAGAGAGGAGAACGACGATAGCGGAAAGCATTACATAAAGTTTATTTATATTAGACCTTCCCGGACGAATTTCTTTTTCCTCTCCGGCTATTATGTACAAGTCTTTAAAAAGATCTACGCGGCCGCTGAATTGATCGCCTGTGTACATTAACAATACATCACCTGCTTTTAAACTTATCCGACCAATTTTTCCACTTAGTTTTTCTCCATTTCGGTGTATAGCTATGACGGCCGCATCATACCGCTCTCGAAAATTTGATTCTTTAACGGTCTTGCCTAAAAGGCTACTGTTAGCGCTTACCACAGCTTCAACGACTTTAACCTTTCCTTTTGTTGACGGAGTTAGTTTCGGCGGTAGTTCTATACCGATATCGGTTAAGGTCAAGTCAATGATATTATCCGTATTTCCGGCGAAGATTAATATGTCTTCACTAAGTATGATCTCACTTGGGCTAACAGGGGTTATTAGTTGTTCATTGCGTATAATTTCAACTAAGTAAACACCGTTTAAATTTCTCAGGCCTCCGTCCGTTACACTTTTCCCTATAAGTTTTGATTTATCACTTAACCTCTTTTCAATCAAGTATTCACGCTTGTTCAGTTCAAATCGCTCAATAATGTCGGTTCGGCTTGGAAGCAGTTTTGAGCTAAAAATAACCAAAAATGAAATACATATTACGGCTACTGCCGATCCCACTACAAGTAAATCAATCGGGTTTATAGGCGACAATTTATTCTCTAAAAGAAACCCATTTAGGACCAACGTAGTTGATGTTCCAATTACTGTGATCATACCGCCTAGAATTGTAGCGTAAGACAGCGGTATAAGCAGCTTTGACGGTGAGATATTATTTTTTCTTCCCCAACTAAAGACATAAGGAGTCATGAGTACCACAACAGGAGTGTTGTTTACAAAAGATGATAGAAGCGCTACCTTGCTCATCATTGATAATAAAAATGCTTTATAGGTTTTGACCCTCCCAAAAGCTTTATCCAGAAAAAGTTCGATATTAAAGTTCTCCCTGATACCGGCTGTCAGCAAAATAACGATCACTACGCTGGCAATGGCTTGGTTTGAAAAGCCTTCCAAAACTTGTCTCGGGGTAATGATTCCGAAAATCACCAATACCAGAGCAGCGAATAGAAACGCTACAGTAGGTTTCAACCATTGCATATATACAGAAGTGAACATGGTAATTAAAATTACCAGTACAGCATAAGGTTGAATTTCTAGAGATAGGGCTGGCATTATTTCTTGTCGTGGTTCATGGTATCATAATTTTAATATGGACTAATTTTGCACTTTATGAAAACGCTGAACCTTCCCGAAATTGAGTGCAAAATCAGAGAAAAGGAAGAGAATTATGAAATTTTTGATGTAATTCGAAAAAAATTTGTGTTCCTGACTCCTGAGGAATGGGTAAGGCAGCATTTTATTCATTACATGATTCATTATCTCGGCTATCCCAAGCCGCTGCTTACGGTGGAAAGTGGATTGAATTATAATTCCCTTCGCAAGCGATCGGATATTGTTGCTTACAACTCAGAAGGTAGCCCTGTACTCTTGGTGGAATGTAAATCTTACAAGATGAAAGTAAACCAGCAAGCATTAAATCAAGTAACTATTTACAATAAACGAATATTAGCTACCCACGTAGTGCTAACTAATGGGGTTAAGCACTACTGCTTCAAAAAAGAGGGGAACAACTATAACACCCTAACTGAAATACCTGATTACGGGCGTATTGCCTAGTTACAAGAATTTTTCCACTGGAGTATGACTGAGATCAAAAGCTTCAGAAACAGCTTTGTAAACTATTTCACCATTAATAACATTCAATCCAAGTTTTAACTCTTCATTATGATTACAGGCCGTTTTCCAACCTTTATTTGCCAATTCAATGGCATATGGCAACGTCGCGTTTGTTAGTGCAAGTGTGGAGGTGTAAGGTACCGCTCCAGGCATATTAGCGACACAGTAGTGAAGTATATCGTCAATAATAAAAGTTGGATTCTCGTGTGTAGTAGGTTTGCATGTTTCAATACATCCACCCTGGTCCACAGCAACATCTACTAATACCGTTCCCGGCCTCATTTCTTTCAGCATATCACGAGTTATAAGATTAGGAGCCTTAGCGCCTGGAATTAAAACCGCACCAACGATAAGGTCGTGAGAGCCAATTAGTTCACGAATGTTATATTCATTGGACATAAATGTATTTACATTAGCTGGCATCACATCGTCTAAATACCTTAACCTGCCCAAGTTTAAGTCCATTATTGTAACGTCTGCGCCCATGCCAGCAGCCATTTTAGCAGCATTGGTGCCTACTACGCCTCCTCCCAGTATTAACACTTTGGCAGGTCGCACTCCAGGTACGCCTCCTAGAAGAATACCTCTTCCTTGCAGCGGTTTTTCAAGATATTTAGCCCCTTCCTGAATGGACATACGGCCTGCTACCTCAGACATTGGAACTAACAACGGAAGGCTTCTGTCTTTTTTCTCAACGGTTTCATAAGCTAAGCATACACTGCCACTTTCCATCATTGCTTTTGTCAATGGCTTATAAGAGGCAAAATGGAAATAGGTAAATACCAGTTGATCCTTTTTTATGAGTTTGTATTCCGGTTCAATAGGTTCTTTAACTTTAAGTATCATTTCGGCTATTTCATAGGTGGCTTCTATGGTAGGTAATAATTGTGCTCCTGCACTCTCGTATTCTCCATCCGTAAAGCCGCTACCTTCGCCTGCAGTAGATTGAATATATACCGTATGACCTCTCTTGGTCAATTCTTGTGCTCCGGCCGGGGTAAGTGCAACACGGTTCTCGTTATTCTTAATTTCTTTGGGAACGCCAACAATCATGAGTGTAAAATTTAGAGTCCAAATATACTTCGTTTTTTATATTCGTATACGTTTGAAACCTATTATAAAACGCCTTTTTAGTATTTAGTAAATTTTAAATACCATCTAAAATTTTGTTTTTGAACTGTTTTCTAAATAATAATTCGCTAGAAGATGAAAGGTGAAATAATATTTGGCTTTAACCGATATGGTTTCCCAAATAATCTGGGTCGTGACATGAATGTCCTCGATTTGAAAGCAGTAGCATTTTAGCTATTTTTGTTTTACTTGGTAGCCGTACCGAGCTACAAGATCTTTTTATATGGCGAGAACAGCGAAGGCAGCGAAAAAAACAAAACAAATGACCGAAATCCTATCGGATTTTAAGCTGGTATGCGAGAGCAGGGAGGCCAGTCTTTTAGGTCGTAAGGAAGTTTTTATGGGTAAGGCAAAGTTTGGCATTTTCGGTGACGGAAAAGAGCTTCCTCAAATTGCTATGGCCAAGGCCTTTAAAAAGGGTGATTTTCGATCGGGATATTATCGAGATCAAACCTTTATGCTGGCCATTGGAGAATTGACACTTCAGCAGTATTTTGCACAGCTTTATGCACATACAGATATAGAGGCAGATCCTGCATCAGCTGGAAGATTAATGAACGGACATTTTGCCACGAGAATGCTTGATGAAAAGGGCAATTCAAAAAAAATTACTGAACTGTACAACAGTACGGCAGACATTTCACCTACAGCCGGTCAAATGCCCAGATTAGTTGGACTTGGATATGCCTCCAAATTGTTTCGGAATAATGTTGACTTACACTCTTATACTGATCTCTCTATTCATGGCAACGAAGTGGCATTTGGTACGATAGGTAATGCTTCTACTTCGGAAGGTCTTTTTTATGAAGCGATGAATGCCATTGGTGTTTTACAGATTCCAGTAGTTATGTCAGTTTGGGATGACGATTATGGCATTTCAGTGCCCCAAGAGTACCATACAACAAAAAGCAGTATTTCAAAGGCCTTAAGTGGACTCCAGCGAACAGCTGATGATGAAGGATTTGAGATTTACACGGTTAAAGCATGGGACTATCAGAGTCTGATAAATACTTATCAAGAGGCTACTGAACTTTCCCGAAAGCACCATATACCCACTTTCATTCATGTTGAAGAAGTTACTCAACCTCAAGGTCATTCGACTTCAGGATCCCATGAACGCTACAAAACGCCGGAGCGGCTGGAATGGGAGCGGGACAATGACTGCATAAAAAGGTTCCGTGAATGGATCCTTTTAGAGGGCTATAGTACGGAAGAAGAGCTTGTAGAAATTGAAAAAGTAGCAAAGGAAACAGCAAAACAAGCAAAAAATGCAGCTTGGAAGGCGTTTAACACTTCTATCAAAGCAGAAGAGGAATTAGCCCTTAAATATCTACGTGATCTTGCTGCTGAAAGTCATCGGGTGGATGAGGTAAAGGGCTTAATCAAGGGTCTTACCTCCACCATTAATCCAATTCGTCTGGATAGTGTGAAGGCCGTTAAGAAAGCGCTTCGTATAGTTAGATCTGAAGACTTGTCTTCGAAAAAACAACTCATTGAATGGTTAGCGCAAGTTAAGATAACAAATCATGGTAGATTCAATTCTCATTTATATAGTGAATCAGAGTTTTCTGCTCTTGAGGTGCCTGTTATTCCAGCAAGGTATTCGGATAAGAGCAAACTCCATGATGGCAGAGAGATCTTGCAGGCGTGCTTTGATGCAGCCTTTTCTAAAGACCCCTTGGTCATTGCGTTTGGAGAGGATGTAGGTAAAATCGGAGACGTGAATCAGGCTTTTGCCGGCCTTCAGGAAAAATTTGGGGAGCTCAGAATAACCGATACAGGAATTCGCGAGGTAACGATTATTGGACAAGGTGTAGGAGCGGCTTTACGAGGTATGCGTCCCATTGCGGAAATTCAATACCTGGATTATCTGGTCTATGCTTTGCAAACACTTACCGATGATTTGGCGACGCTACAATATAGAACAAAAGGAGGGCAAAAAGCGCCATTAATCATTAGAACCCGTGGGCATCGCTTAGAGGGTGTATGGCATTCAGGTTCACCTGTGGGTATGTTGTTACACAGTTTGCGCGGTATATACATTTTGGCGCCGAGAAACATGACCCAGGCGGCCGGTTTTTACAATACAATGTTGAAATCTGATGATCCGGCTTTAATTATCGAATGCCTGAACGGATACCGTTTGAAAGAGAAAATGCCTGAAAACATAGGCGAGTTTACGGCGCCTTTAGGTAAACCTGAAATACTTAAGGAAGGTGATGACGTTACCATAGTTACCTATGGTTCTATGTGCCGTATAGTTATGGATGCCGCAAGTGATTTGGAAAAAGCAGGTATTAGTTGCGAGGTCGTAGATGTTCAGACATTGCTGCCGTTTGATATTGACAACAGTATTGTCGAATCGTTAAAAAAGACCAACAGAATAGTTTTTGCTGATGAAGATGTGCCAGGTGGAGCTTCAGCATTTATGATGCAAAAGGTACTTGAGGAACAGAATGGATATAGCTATTTAGATGCTAAACCCATTACCATTACGGCTAAAGAACACAGACCAGCCTACGCCTCAGATGGAGATTACTTCTCTAAGCCGAATTCCGAAGAGATTTTTGATGAGATTTACGGAATGATGTCAGAATTTGACCCCGGAAGATTTCCGGACATATACTAGTTTGCTTTTATTTCAGAAAGAGTAAACTCGGGAGTCTCTACTACATTGCTTCTGTTTCCAGCACGGTCTAAAATGTAGATCTTAAGCTTTACTAAACCATCTCCAAGGAAGAAAGGGAACGGGCCTTGTTGTACCATATTTTGTGTAATCGATCCTTCCAAAGGTGATGGATTACCTAAATCATCACTTAGTATTGGAAACCTACCATTATAGTCAAAAGAACAATCATCATTGATAAGTCTCCAGTCAAATTCCTCCGTTAGTTCGTCTATTTGTCCGTCGTTATTTTGGTCTGTAAAAAATCTAATGTAAATATTATTATGTCTTTCATTCAATTGGTAATAGGTTATAGTATCTAAGGGTACACTATTTCCATCTTGGTCTATCACATTAATTTGTGGCGCTTCGTCCCAAAAAAGGCAAGCCTCATCATTATTAAGGTAGGGGGGTAATGTATCTGTTACTGCGGTGTCTGCTAAAATCAAAAGGTCTTCAATGCTCTCGACTCCAAAATTGAAAAAGTCTCCTGTTTTATTGCTGAAATAATTACGTTCATTGTAGGGAGGTGTATTTTCTTCGCCTTCCAAACCGAGATCGCCATCTCCATCTTCAAAATTTATAGTAAGGATTAGACTATCGAAAGGATTATCGCCACCTTGCTCCTTATAAATTATATTGCTAAATTCTATTCTTGGCGTATCGGCAAACTCCGGATCATCAAAACATGAGGACAGTAGGGTAGCCATTATAGCTGAAATTATTCCCGTAGTGATTATCTTAAATCCGTATTTTTTCATGTTCGTTCAAATATAAAGAAATAACGATTGCAATCTTTTAAAAGTTTTCAGCAAAGACTATTCCAGATAAATGATGCTACTTTCAACGATTTTGCCTGGGAATTATTTTTATATCAAGTTAATAACAATCCCATCTATAAAAGCTTTATAACGCATCTTGGAATAGACATTCGATCAATAAAGAATGTTGGCGAAATCCCTTTTTTACCTATCTCTTTTTTTAAATATCATGAAGTCATGACTGAGAGGTGGGAAGTTGAGGCTACATATGAGAGTAGTGGAACAACAGGCGCCAATGTGAGCCGCCATTATGTCAGGAATACTAAGTTATATCTCAAAAATACCTCATTCATCTTCAATCATTTTTACGGGAAGATTGAGGATTATCATATGCTATTTCTTTTGCCAAGTTATATTGAACGAGGTTCTTCTTCGTTGGTATCAATGGCTGACTACTTCATTAAAAGATCAGGTTCGAAGTACTCGAATTTCTATCTTAACAATTTCGAAGAACTAATTACCACGGTAGAATCGATCAGAAGAGACGCAGGGTCAAAAAAGATACTTTTGTGTGGAGTAAGTTTTGCATTGCTTGAACTTGCCGAGAAGTTTGCTCCTGATTTACATGACGTAGTGATTATGGAAACAGGTGGGATGAAGGGCAGAAGAAAGGAAATTACACGTAAAGAACTTCATAACTACCTTATTGATCGCTTTAATGTGCTGAAAATACATTCTGAATATGGAATGACAGAACTCTCCTCACAAGCGTACTCTCAGGGTAATGCCAAGTTCAAAACCCCACCATGGATGAAAATTTTGATTCGTGATACTAATGATCCCTTAGATATTGGTGATAAGCGCTCCGGTGGAATAAACGTAATTGATCTTGCAAATATATCATCATGTGCTTTTATTGAAACTCAAGATTTAGGGACTGTTGATAGTAATGGAGAGTTCGAAGTTTTAGGAAGATTTGATAATTCTGACATAAGAGGATGCAATTTGATGGTATGAGTAACGTTGCTTTTAAGTATGTCTAAAATCACTAAAGTCTTGATAGTCTTCATGTTGGTCTGGTTAACCTCTTGTGCTCAATACACTTGTCCTACCTATTCGAAAAGCGACAGCGAACCATCAAAGGCCGTAATAGGTAAAGGTTAGTTACTTATCTCAGTATTTTTCTCGACATCGGCTTGAGTGATATTACCTCCTGACATAATTATGAGCCTTTCAACTACATTGCGTAGCTCTCTGATGTTGCCTGTCCAATTATGTTTTTGAAGAAGCTCAACGGCCGACAGATCGATTTCTTTCTTTTTGGAGCCATATTCAGTTGCAATATCTTCTAAAAAACGGTCTACCAATAAGGGTATATCGCTTGCCCTGTCCCTTAGAGCCGGAACTTTTATAAGAATTACACTCAACCGGTGATACAGGTCCTCTCTGAATTTATTTTCCT
>CALBPF010000191.1 GCA_937899105.1 uncultured Flammeovirgaceae bacterium
GGAGGCAAGAAATTACGAAGGGCTTTCCAAAATGTATGAAAGCAAAAGAAACTTCTTTCTAAGTGGAATAGAATCATCCAGGTTTATACCTGTCCAAAGTTCAGGCGCCTATTTTCAATTGCTGGATTACAGTAATATAAGTGAGGAAAAAGATGTGGACATGGCTTCACGAATGACCAAAGAATACTGCCTGGCATCCATCCCCGTTTCTGTGTTTTACAATGATAATACTGATAATAAGGTATTGAGGTTTTGCTTCGCTAAGCGAGAAGATACATTGTCCAGAGCTGCTGAAATATTATGCAAGATTTAAATGTAACGCTGATACAAACAAAGCTGCACTGGCAGTCTACCGGGGCCAATCTTGCCATGTTTGAGGAGAAAATATGGTGCATTGAGGACCCTACCGATCTCATTATTTTACCGGAAATGTTCAATACCGGCTTTTCTATGGAGGCTGACCGATTGGCTGAGCCCATGAACTTCACCACATTTAAGTGGGTGAAGCAAATGGCCAAACAAACAAAGGCTGTAGTTGTGGGTAGCGCTATTATTAAAGAAAATGGCAGCTGTTTTAACCGGTTACTATGGATGCGACCTGACGGTTCTTTCGAGATCTACGACAAAAGGCATCTTTTCCGAATGGCGGATGAGCACGATCATTTCTCGGCAGGAAAGCAAAAGCTAGTGGTATCATTAAAGGGCTGGAAGATATGTCCGCTAATTTGCTATGACCTTAGATTTCCAGTTTGGAGCAGGAATCAAAATGTAGATGGTAGACCTGAATTTGACGTGTTAATTTATACGGCGAATTGGCCGTCACCGCGGGTGAATGCCTGGGATACATTATTAAGGGCTAGGGCGATTGAAAACTTAAGTTACTGCATAGGTCTTAACAGAATTGGTGTAGATGGGAATGGAATAGAGTATCTAGGCCATTCCGTTGTTATTGAGCCCAAGGGTAATGCAATCTGTGAATTAGAAGGAAATGAAGCCATCCGAACGATTACACTGTCAAAAGAAGACCTCGTAAACTACCGAAAAAAATTTCCGGCCTATTTGGACAGTGACCAATTTGAAATCGATTAGCTCTTTGGAAAACGCTTTGTCATATTTTCGATTTGCCTATGCGACCCATTGAAATGGACACTCACATCTCCTTTGAATTTTAATAGCAAATTAAAAACCTTTAGAACGCCACCTAACTTTACCCCTTCCTTCGCTTCGATCTGTACGTGGACTACATCCGACTGCTCAATAGCCTTTAGCGCCGTAGCGACCACCAGGCTGTCAGAAAAATTATCCAGATCAAAGGGGACATAGCTATCAGGTGCATCTCCGGCCTTAGGTTTAATATCTAAATTATTTTCTACAAGGGTTAGTGTTAAGAAGAGTTTCATTAGCGGTCAACTATGAATCGAAAAGAGGTAAAATCATCTCCGGACATTGTGGTTACCAGCAGATAAAAACCTGATGCCAAGCTGCTAATATCAATTACGTTATCAGTCCCGGCCTCAAGAATCTGCGGCTCTGTCAATCTTTGCCCTTTCAGTGATACAATATATCCAAAAGTTCTTTCGGAGGTTCTAAACAGAACGGTATTGCGCCCTACAGCCGGATTAGGATAAATGCCTGATACTAACTCAGGTGAAGGTTGAACCTCGGCCCCTGTATTTCTAAGAATATTCAGGCCGCCTTGACCTGTGCCCACCACAATAGCCGGTTTATCTTCGTTAAAAAGGTTGACAATTCTAGGAACTAAACGGCTACCTAGGTTCACGGAAGCCTGAGATTGATCCGTAGAAGTTTCAAATAAAATAGGTTGCCGCTCCGCCTCCGAGCCAATAGCGCTTCTGAAATCGCTTATCCAGGTAAAATTCCCTCTGTCGTCACCGGCAATCAGATCTGCATTGCCATCCGCATCTAAGTCAGCGATATCTACACTGGTGTTAATGGTGAATGGGCTTATGCCAAAACCCAAAAACTCTTCATCCTGTAGTCCGAAATTTGGCAACTCCGCAGTACCAACGTTCCTGTAGTATTCCAATCGCCCGCTATTTCTACCAATAAGCAAGTCCTTCTGGCCATCTGCATCAATATCAAATAGTTTAAAGTTTTCCGAGCTGACCCCATTAGAAATTACATAAAGAGCTTGCTGCTCAAACTCCAGATCAAGTCCGGATGACAACGAATTCCTAAAGTAAACGATGGAAGTATTACCGGTATTTAGACTTGTACCGCTAAGGATTAAGTCTATGGACCCATTGTTATCCACGTCTTCAAAAGCCGGTTTTATATTAATAAAGTTCAGCGCAGATAGATTAAAAAAGTCCCCGTCTTTTAACTCAAATGAAGGCTGTGTTGCACTGCCGGTATTCTCATAAAGTTTTAGAGTAGCAATGAAGCCTAGATTTACATCGATGTTATTGCTTACAAAAAGGTCCTGGTCACCGTCCGCATCATAGTCATAGAAAGCCGGGACAGCATTTTCGCCGAAATCCAACATTTGGTCCTGTAAAAAATCCCTTTGTACAAATTGAAAGTCAGGGTTGCTTTCAGAGCCTGAATTTTTATAAAACCAACTTGATTGCTCAAAATTTACCCCAAATCCAATATTTCCAGATATATTAGGCGCAACCAGTAAATCCGCTACGCCATCAAAATCTACATCTTCATAGTACGCTGCCGGAAAAGAGAAGAATACAACAGGATTTTGAGTATTTGGAAAAGAAATAGAACTAGCATTCATTAAGGCCTCATTAACCGATCCTTCGTTCAATAGAAAGTTAAGAATATCACAGTCTTCTTCACCTACTATCGCTTCCTGGTCACCATCATTATCCATATCCAGGGTCAGCAAGGCTTTACCGCCTTGATGTTTCGTTCTTCCAACTAAAGTACCGCAGACGTCTCCTACAAAAGCTATTTGTGCACAAAAACACTGCTCAAATTCACCCCATTCTTGTGTAATGCGTTCCAGCTGCAATGAATCACAGTTACCGGTTCTCTCCATACTTAAATTTTTGTGATACTGCACGGTAGAGGCTCCGGTAAACCTGAAATTCAAGATGTCAAGATCGCCGTCGCCGTCTACGTCGGTTATAGATGGAATATCTGTGGCGTTCAATTGTAGGTTCGTGGGGCCTGAAGAACCTATGGTTTGCAAAGGCGATTGAGGACCGCGTTCATTAAAAACTCTCCATTTAAGACCTTCATCATCACTTATGTTTTGGTAGACAACTATGCCTAAAGGGTCACTAACAAAAAGATCTTTCTTGCCATCGCAGTCATAGTCACGAAGCAATATCCAGTTCCTTAAGTTCTGCGGAAATTGATCAGCGTATTCAAAGGTAGGTTCATAAGCTTCACCTATATTCTTAAATACATTGATTTTAGATGCCGACCTATCAAAAACGATTAAGTCCTCAAGTCCATCGAGGTCAACATCCATAGTATTATACTGACCGGAATTTAAACCCCCGGACCAAGGAAATGCCAGCGAAGAGCCCTCTTCAATTACTCCCACTGACCGTTCGACGCTATATACCTGTGCTAGCGAAAAATGACACACAATTAACATTACGGAAGCAAGCAGTCTTTGCAAAGTCATATCTATCTAATCTAAAAAAGGAACGGTAAGTTCGGATTGGAGTTATTAAAAATAGTATCTATTTTTTGCACGAAATAATATCTCACCTTTTATTTAGACAAATAAGCTGGAAAAAAGGTTGTAATTAATGGGCTTATTCACCTTAATATGATAGAATCTCTTTACCAAAAGTTCCTAAAGTATCCGATAATATCCACAGATACCCGTAGCATTGAATCAGGGTCTGTCTTCTTCGCACTAAAAGGTCCAAACTTCGATGCCAATGCTTTCGCAAAGGAAGCGCTAAAAAAGGGAGCCTCATATGCCGTGGTAGATGACCCTAAAACAGTAGCAAATGATAGATATATCCTTGTGAGCGACGCACTTACAACACTTCAGAACCTGGCAAGACACCACAGAGATCAATTGACAATTCCGGTTATCGGGTTAACGGGTTCAAATGGGAAAACCACCACTAAAGAATTAATAAACGCAGTGCTTTCAACTACATTTAACACCTATGCTACTCAAGGAAATTTGAACAATCATATCGGTGTGCCCCTGACCGTACTTGCTATACGACCTGAGCATGAGATAGCTATTGTAGAGATGGGAGCAAACCATGTTGGCGAAATTGCGTTGCTAAGCTCGATATGTAAACCGAGCCACGGTCTAATTACCAATATTGGGAAAGCACACCTTGAAGGGTTTGGAGGTATAGAGGGTGTAATACGCGGTAAAAGCGAACTATATCAACACCTGATCGATGTGGAGGGCGTGGTATGGATCAATTCACAGAGTCATGAGCTCTCCAATATGGCAAAGCGATTTAAAAACCCGTTGATGTATCCGAATACCGGGGATTACCACCACTGTGAACTGATGGAAGCAGAGCCTTTATTGAGCATTAAAACGGAAGTAGGCAACATAATTGAGTCTAATCTAACAGGTAAATACAATTTTGACAATGTTGCAGTGGCATTAGCCATTGGAAAATTCTTCGAGGTGGAGCCTTCAAAAGCAGCCGCAGCTATAGCTGCCTACGAGCCAAACAATATGCGCTCCCAACTTATACAAAAAGGTTCTAACCAGATCATTCTGGATGCCTACAATGCCAATCCCGATTCCATGAAAGTGGCTTTGGAAAACTTGACCATCCAGAAGAATAATAGGAAAGTCGTTATTCTTGGAGACATGAAAGAGCTGGGAAATGACAGCGACATGGAGCATCGCAAGCTTGGCGAGCAGTTAGCGCTCATGGAGCTTGACAGAATTTTATTATGCGGTGAATTGATCTACCCTGCCAGCGAAGTGTTAAAAGATGCCATATTTTTTAAGACTCGTGAAGCTTTGAAAGCTCATCTGCACCAAAACCCCATTCAGGACAGTTTAATTCTGATCAAAGCGTCCAGAAGTATTGGATTGGAGAAAGTAATGGAGGTATTATAAAGAAAAAACCGTGACAAGCATTGATATAAAAAAAGAATTTGGGTCTGATTTCCGGGATATTTGGAAGAATCTCAAAACTAACGATAAATTTCTGCTGGAATTAAAAGCGAGAAATTTTCTACTAGCTGCTGCCCTACCAAAAGGTCCACATTTACTCTTTCTTGGCTTAAATCCCTCATTTACTTCCGGAAGCAACGGACAGGAAAGAAATGGTAACTACTTCCGTTTACAACAAAGTGGAAACGACTACCCGCGGTATTGGCGCGCCTTTGAAGATATGGCCAAAAATATCGGTGAGAAGAAACCCGTTTCTTGGTCGCATCTCGATTTATTGGCCATTCGGCATACTAAAGCCAAAGATATCCTCCCGTATTTTGATACTCCTTTTATTCAAGGTCAGATTCAGATTTTCAGGAGGATTCTTACAGAAATCCATCCACAATTTATCATTGTTACTAATACAAAAGTCAGAGATTGGTTTTGGAACTCATCGAGTTTTTCAATCGAAGAGAGACAAGGTAAAGGCGCCCATGCCATATTCTATGACAGCTGGAGTTGCCCGATTTTTTTTACTGGCATGCTAAGCGGCCAAAGAGCGCTTGATATTGAATCAAGAGAGCGCCTTGTATGGCACATTAAAAATTATGATAGAATCACCGTATAGTAAAATACTGTTCAAAGTACATTTAAAAGCTGCTCCTTGATCTTCTCCAGTTCTTCCTTCATAGATACCACATGTTTTTGGATGTTGGCATCATTGGCCTTGGAGCCTATTGTATTGATCTCCCTGCCTATTTCCTGGCTGATGAAACCAAGCTTCTTACCTGAGCTTTGATTGTGATCCAATACTTCCATAAAGTGCTGCAAATGACTTTTCAACCTTACTTTTTCTTCCGTAATGTCCAGCTTTTCAATGTAATAAACGATTTCTTGTTCTAACCGATTTTTGTCCAAGGATTCCTGATCCACAAATTCATTCAGGTTGCCCTTTATCCGTGTCCGGATTCGCTCAACTCTATCTGGATCAAGCTCTTCCACCTTTATTAAAGCCGATAGAATGGTGGAAATGTACTGCTCAAATTTTTGTTTAAGCTCGGCGCCTTCCTTGTCTCTAAAGCCATTGCACGCCTTTGTAGCATCAAGAATAATACTTTTAATTTTACTCCACTGCTCATCATCCAACGAACTATTTTGATCAGAAACGATGACATCAGGTGAGTTTAGAGCAAGCTTAAAAAGTTCATTGTCTTCAGCGCCAACTTTATCAGCGAGTTTCTTTAGCTCCTGGAAATATTTAGAAAATAACGCTTCATTATAGTGTTGCTGAATCTCAGTTTCCTGGTCGTTGTCCACCTCTATTGTTAACGATACCTTTCCTCTGGTCAACTTATTGGTTATGATACTCCTAATTTCCAACTCACGATCGGCTAGTAATTTGGGCAAACGGATATTGACATCTAAGAATTTTGAATTTAATGTCTTGATTTCAACAGTAGTAGTAATAATATCTAAGGTGCGCGAAGCAACACCATAACCTGTCATTGATTTTAGCATAGACGCTAAGTTAACTCTACCGTAGAACGAACCCTCTGTTTTCTCTAAAAATCGTAGCCTAAGGTAAAGTGAAAAGCAGTATCGCCGACATCGTAATTCTCAATAGGATAGGCGACATCCAGCTTTACATAATAACCGAGAAGCATGGTCCGGAACCCAAATCCATAACTGTATAACCATGGGTTTCTATAGTTCTTAAGATCGATCACAAATGCACCTTCCCTGACTACACGATTGCTAATTGAGTTATCATCGTTGAATGGTGATTTGCCAGTCCAGGCGGAACCAATATCGAAGAAACCAGTAAATTGAAGATTTCTAAAAAAGTTTGACGTAATTGGCCCAGCCTGTAAATAGCGGATTAGGGGAATTCTCAACTCAGCGTTAAATACCAAAGCATTGTTACCTACCAAAGAGGCATAATCAAAGCCTCTTACGTTAGTAGCAAACTCTGTAAAAAGTAATTCACTATTATCAACACCAACGCTCTCAGTTGGGGCCAATGGATTGTTCTCACCTTCTAAATTATCATCCTGATTTATCCAATTATCCATACCGCCCAGCAAATAGTTTTTAGGATCTCTACCAAAGAAAGAACCGTAGAAAACGCGTGTAGCCAATACGATCTCGCGATGTATTTTTTGATAATGGCGCAAATCTGCCTTGAAGTTCGAAAAGCTGTTTTCCTTGTCATTTAGTCCTTCGTAATGACGAAGTGAAATCTTCGCCCTACTTCCTTCAATTAGATTCATGCCGTTAATGATCGAATTATCATAAACCAATTCAAGGCTTACACCGCCAAAATGATTAGTGTTACCATCAGGTAAAACCGGATTTTGCCCGGCAATGAATGGTTGGCTTTCAAAAGAGGTGAGTGTATAAAATGGACTGACACTAAACCTAGTCTTCGTATTGAAGGGTAATGACGCGCCAAGCATCACAGTGTTCTTGCTGTACTGCTGCACCTCAACTCCATTTGCCTCCCACTCGAGTACGTTTCTTTCTAATTTAGCCCCAATATCGATTCGCCCTTTCAGGTATTGATATTCTGCCCAGACATCCCCGCTTCTGAGATCGGTGATTGCCATAACACCCCCTGAGAACCGATGATTTTCAAGCATATCTGTCATTTGTGTTTCCAAGAGTATCCCAAAACCACGTAATGGGTCTATAACGAAGGAGGTTATAATGTTATCCGCTGAAAAGCGCTCCTCGTAATTTAGCGGGCCAACGATTTTGTTCTCTTTCCTTAATTGACGGTACTGCGTTAAAAATGACTCCTGCTGTGGTTTGACAAGGTCGTTATCAAAGGTGTAATCATCTGTATTAATTGCTTCTTCCTCCGGCTCCTCTATGTCATCCTCGAACTGATAATTGTCTGTATCAATGGCCTCTGGATCGTTGACAATGGTTGTATCTACCTCTACTACCTCCTCTTTCTTTGTTTTCTCTTTTTCTGCCAAACGCTGCTCCACAATATCCTGAATGGTAAGGCCGGTAGGTTGAGATTTTCTTCGCTCTCTAAAAGCTTTGGCTTGCAGCATTTGTTGCCTTGGTGTTATAGGAGTGAAAATCTGCTGATTGTAGTTAAAGTCTTTTGAGTAAAAGATCTGATCTCTCCCGGTGTTTGTAGAAATAAATGCGATCGCTCCATTGGTAAAGTCAAGATCAAAGTTTTTGATGCTCTGTCTGTAGTTGGTTACTTGTGTATATATCCCTGACGATAGTGTATACTTAAATAAATTATTTACCCCCTTTTGATCGCTCACATAGTAAATAACATCTGCGTTCAGCGCTAGTGGCCTGGTATCATGGCTTACTGTATTGGTGACCCTCCGTAAAAGTAATTTTGTTGTATCCAGATTGTAGATAAACAAATTCATCGTTTTGCCGAGCGCTTCAAAATCACTGGTTTTTACAGATAAACTATCCGATGTTCTATTTGAGCTAAAAACGAAAGAGTTTGTTCCAGGAACGAAAGAAGGATAAAGGTCGTCATAAAGATCATCTGTTAATCGCTTCACCCTATCTCTTCTTGAACTGAGTAAGAAAAGATCGTTTTTGCCATTTACCACGCCACTAACAATGATTAATCTACCGTTATCAGAAAAATCCATTGATTTTATTTGATCAAATCGCCTAAGTTTTCGTGGTAATTTACTGTTGGTGACCTGATCGTAAAGTGTCAATGAAAGCGCTCCTTGCTTAGCATGTATTATCCCTAATGTATTTTCATCTGCCCAATCAATCAGCGGCATATTATTGTCTACCTCCTGATTAATAACCTTATATCCCCCTTTTAATACGTCCGTCTCTTTACCTGACTCAAGCTCGCGTAATTTTACGGTAAACCGACCATTGTTATTTACCGTGTAAGCAAGCTTTGTCCCGTCCGGACTCAGGCTGAGGTTTCGGTAATTCAGATGCTTATTGTCTCTGACCACTAGCTGTTCCTCGCTAAAGGCTTGATAATTTTGGTTTACCTGCTCGTCAATTTCAGAATAATAACGCTGCCATTCATAGGTAAACTGCTCGAAAGAAGTCCCAATAATTATCGTTATACTTTCTTCTTCGTTTCTAATGATCCGCGTATAGTTCAAAATATTTCCAATATTGCTTTCCCCATAGCGTTGGGCGATGAAGTTCCATACGGACTGACCGGCAAGCGCTGCTTCCCTTCCGGTAAGCCTACTTAATTTTTGAGGTCTCTTTTTGTTGATGTAATCACGGACGTAATCATCCATTTCCTCGTCCCAGCCGTTAGCCACATAAAGCGATGCCCCATTAATAAACCACGCCGGCAAATTGAGCAAAATAGAACTTTGGAACATGTCCTTGAGATTACCGCCAAAAAGCATCTCATTCACCATGAGTGAAGATACCTTGTAAATTAATTCTTTCTTAAGCGCATCTATACTTCCTGGGTTGGCAATTTCGATGTACGGTTTCACAAATTGCGTTTCTCCGCTGGGTGTGAAGGTGCCGTCGTTAATACCTACATTGCTCTGCTGAAGGTCCGCCACGGAGTTGTACAAAAAAACTTTTGTTTTGGAGTAGGGTGGGTAGTCGATCATATCTGTGACCCGATCAAATTCATCTTCCAGGTATTCTACAACCTCTTTGGCTATTTTATTGCCCCCCGCATAGAAATAGACATCAAAGTTATCGGAGCTTAAAAAACGCCATTTAAACTCTTTATATTGAATTCGATTTCTTCCGAACTTCTCCAGTGTCATTTGCTGCGCAAAACTTACACCTGGCGCAAGTAGCGCGAAGAGAACAATTAATTTGATAACCTTACTCATTCAATTTTATTGAGAATCTTAAGATAACGAAAAATAGCGACTAATATTGACCTCGTTATCAAGTTCTGTTTCACCCTCTAAAAACGAAGCAAAATGCTCGCCAAAATAAGGCGAGAGGGAAACGCCTTTTGTACCTAACCCATTAAATATGCCAATAGTTTCGTTTGATGGATGTAACCCTATATACGGCCTGCGATCTTTTGTTGCCGGTCTTACACCCGCTTTTTGATAAACGGTGGTAAAAGGAGTATTTATCAGCGCTTTTAACCTTTCCTCAATCTGATGTTTACCTTTCTCAGTAGGTGTCCAGGTTAGGTTGTTATTGTCATAGTTTGATCCAACCCGAAACTTACTACCTCCCAATGGGACACAAAAAACACCTCTATTGACAATTACATCTATATCTAAATCCGACTCAATGGTAAGTACTTCTCCTTTCACCGGGCTGAAAGGTAACCAATTGAAAAAGGGGTTGGAGGAAACATAGGTACCATCACAAAAAATAATTTTTGATGCAGTGATATCCTTGTAAACAGCTTTATCCGATACAAATTGAATATGTCTGAAATCAAAGTTGCCCTCAATTAAAACTTCGTTTAACTGGAAAAACTGCTGCATAGCTTTATGAAAGGTTTCAGTATCTAAAAATCCTGACATCTTTAATTCTATCCCTCCATAAGGGTCGTTAATGCCAGAATTAAAACTTGATGTTCGTACTTTATGAATGTAATTCATATAACCTGATTGAGCGCTCTTTCCCATCCATTCATTTTGCTCTTCAAAAGACACAAATGGCCGGTATATTCTGCTTTCATGAAGGAATTTGGCATGAGTCAGCGCTTCAAGCTTATTGTAATAAGCTATCAATGCTGGGATAATAGCATCAGCCTTCCAAGTATTGACCATTTTACGACCGGTGATAGGAATATACAACCCGGCGGCTACTTTTGTTGAGCTATACAACTGCCGATCATTGACTACCAGCACTTGCTTGCCCCTATCCAAAAGCGCACATGCCAGCGAAGCGCCTGCGAGCCCGGATCCCACTATCATATAGTCAACCTGCTGTTTCATTCATTATTCGACAAAAGCTGTATTTTTGCTGCCCTGCAAATCTGCCTAAAGCGTACTAATAAAATATGATCTATATCAAGTCTTTTGTTTTCAACCCTTTCATGGAAAACAGCTATATTCTACATGACGAAACTAAGGAAGCTGTAATTATAGATCCCGGGTGTTACGAAAACTATGAAAAAAAGGAATTAAGTGATTTCATAGAAGATAATGAGTTAAAAGTAGTAAGGCTATTAAATACCCATTGTCATATCGATCATGTCTTTGGTAATCAGTATGTTAAAGAAAAGTATAATGTCCCTTTATCTATCCATAAAGATGACAGCGCTACACTGCTATCTGTAAAGGCATATGCTCCAAGCTATGGATTTCAACACTATGAGGAGTCTATGGCCGATACGTTTTTAGACGAGGGTGATAAAGTTGAATTTGGAAACTCATCTCTGGGTGTCCTATTTGTTCCTGGCCACGCCCCGGGGCATATTGCCTTCTACAATAAGGATGAAGGCTTTATAATAGGTGGAGACGTGCTTTTCGATGGTAGTATAGGACGTACGGATTTACCAGGTGGTGATTTTGATGTTCTGATCCACAGCATTCATGAAAAATTCTTTCCCCTTGGAGATGAGATGATGGTTTACGCCGGTCATGGAAGCTCTACCAACATAGGCAAAGAAAAAGCAAGTAATCCTTTCTGCGCGATAGTCAACTAAACATTGGGATTTAAAAAACATATCCCAAACTTACTCACGTGTTGCAATCTGGTCTGCGGTAGTGTAGGTATCGTTCAGGTTTTCAATAATGAACTGCACTATGCTGCTTATCTCATTTGGGCTGCATTGATTTTCGATTTTTTAGACGGATTTGTAGCTCGCCTTCTTAAAGTCCATTCTCCAATGGGTAAAGAGCTGGATTCACTAGCGGACATGGTCACTTTTGGTCTGTTGCCGGCAGCGATCTGTTTTCAAATACTGAATAACCTGACTCCATTGATTTGGCTCCCTTATGTCGGTTTTCTAATAACTATATTCTCAGCTTTACGGTTAGCAAAATTCAACATAGACGAAAGACAGGCCGATTCTTTTATTGGGTTACCCACACCTGCCAACACACTTTTTATTTCATCGCTAATTTTTGTGGATCAGTTGTGGTTAACACTTCCCGTCCTCTTGTCCCTCATTGTTGTATTCTCCTGTTTATTAGTTGCACCACTGGAGATGCTGGCCTTAAAGTTTAAGCATTTTGGGTGGCGGGGAAATGAGGTGCGATATATTTTTATTGGAATCTCACTAGTTAGCATATTACTTTTCTGGCAACTGGCGTTACCTGTTATTATCATAGCGTATATATGTCTGTCAATTATCAAAAAGGTATTTTTAAGCAAAAACAGCATATAAAAAAGAAACGTTTCCGGTTATTTGCTTGTTAAAGCTGGACGCTTACGTTGATATGGAGAGGAGATTTAAATTTATTACCACCTTTTTACTGTTAATATCCGCTTTCGGATATTCTCAAAACTCTGTTTTACTCAGTGGTAATTGGTATAAGGTTCCTGTTGAGGAAAACGGAGTATATAAATTATCCTATGAATTTTTAAGATCTGCCGGACTTCCGGTAGAAGACCTGGATCCACGCAAAATCAAAGTCTTTGGCAACTCCGGAGGCATGCTACCCCAGGCCAACGATGCGCATCGACCTTTCGGGCTGATAGAGAATTCAATACTGGTAACCGGTGAAGATGATGGCTCATTTGACAACGGTGATTATGTCTTATTTTATGGTCACGGCCCACATAGTTATGCTTATAATGGAGCCACTTTTGTATATGAGTATAACATTTACAGCGACTTGAATTACTACTTCATTAGCTATGAAGGAACTGATGGAAAGCGGATTCAAAACATTGAAAACAAAGGCTCGAATTTTCCGGTTGTCAATACTTTCGATGACTTTGAACATTATGAAATAGAAGAAACGAACTTATTGATTTCAGGTAGAGAATGGTATGGAGAGCGATTTGATCTTACTACAGAACAGGACTTTACTTTTGACTTCGAAGGATTAAGTTCTGACGGAGAAATAAAGGTAACCGTAGATGTGATGACGCAGTCCTTTCAAACGTCTTCCTTCGATGTTTCAATTAATGGTATCAATGTAGGTTCTCAAAGTCTGGTAAGTGTGCCGGATTTCCTTAATCCCTTAAGCAATAACCCTAATAGATATAGTATTAAGGGCAGAACAAGCAAAAAAGAGTATGCCATAGACGCCAATCAAATAAATAGTGATAACGCTGTAGAAATAGGATTGTCGTACAATAAAGGGGGTACTCAAAGGTCTATTGGTTATCTGAATTTCATAGATGTTCAGATAAAAAGAGACCTGGCGCTTTATAGTGATCAAACCATATTTCGATCCTTGCAGAGCCTCGAAAGTGGTAATTCTACTTATAACATAAGTAATGCGAGTGCCTCTGTTCAAATCTGGAATATAACTTCTAAAGAAATTCCTGAACGTCAACTTTTCGAATTAACTGGAAGCACAGCGAGATTTGGAGAAGAAGGCACAGAGTTAAATGAATATGTGGTTTTCGACCCTCAGACCGTGCCTGCGCCTACATCAATAACTGCTATCGAAAATCAGGATCTAAAAGGTTTGCCCTCGTCGGAATTATTAATTGTTGCACATCCCGACTTCCTTTCAGAGTCTGAACGCCTGGCGGCTTTTAGAAGAAGCAATGACGGCCTTACAGTAAGTGTTGTCACCACGGATCAGGTTTTCAACGAGTTCTCAAGTGGCAAACAAGACGTAACGGCAATCCGAGACTTTACAAAATACCATTACGACAGATACGGTACGGTACGCTACCTTTTACTTTTTGGCAAGGGCTCCTATGATTACAAGAATGTGCTTTCAAATAATAAAAACTTTGTGCCTATTTATGAGTCATACAACTCTTTAGATCCTCTGGATACCTACGCTTCTGATGATTACTACGGATTTTTAGAAGATGATGAAGGCCGCTGGGAGGAGATAAGAGGAGGGAACCACACAATGGATATTGGCGTAGGCCGGTTTCCGGTCACTACCGGTGATGAAGCTAGGGCGGTGGTAGATAAGGCTATCCGATATGATTCAGACGCCAGGTCTTTGGGAGCCTGGAGAAATGAAATTGTCTTTGTTGCTGACGATGGTGACGTCAATATACATCAACGCCAGGCCAATGACCTTACCCGCTTTGTTGATACCACATTTAGTGATTTCAATTCGAATAAGTTGTATCTTGATGAGTTCCCACAAGTATCACGACCAAACGGACAGACCTCGCCAAAAGCAAGAAAAGCGCTGGAAGACGCCATCGAAAAGGGCGCGCTCGTCATAAACTTTACCGGTCATGGCGGTGAAATAGGATGGATGGATGAGCAAGTGCTGGACTTATTTTTAATAGACGACCTGCAAAACAGAAATAAACTGTCCTTATTCGTTACAGCCACCTGCGAATTTACAAGACACGATGATCCTAAACGGGCAAGTGGAGGGGAATTAACGGTGACTAGCGAGCGTGGAGGCGGAATTGCAATAGTAAGTACCAGCAGGCCGGTAAGAAGCAACTCAAATTTTGCACTAAACAAGGAATTTTTTAATCATATTTTTCATCAGGAGAATGGTGAATTCCTGCGACTCGGAGATATTTTCAGGTTAACCAAAAATGGAAGCGTAGACCTGGCTACTGATACCAGAAAAGTTGGAAACAGGAACTTTGCCTTGCTGGGAGATCCATCTTTAAGACTGGCTTACCCGGAAAATAGCATTGTGATTACTGACATCCTTGAGAATAGTAGTTTGACTGATACACTACGCGCCTTAGCAAAAACTAAGATCAAAGGAGAAGTTCGATCACCAAGTAATGCAGTACTTTCTGATTTCAAAGGCACACTTGACGTTACAGTATTTGACAATGAAATACTTAAGACAACTTTAGGAAATGAAAATCAGCCTTTTACTTTCTCAGCTAAGGAGAATAAGCTGTTTAAAGGATCCGTTTCTGTTGTAAACGGGCAATTTGAAGTTAACTTTGTAGTTCCTAAAAATATTTCTCAACAATTTGGAGAGGGGAAAATTAGTCTTTATGCAAGCCAGAGTTCAACTATGGCTGATGCTAATGGCGCAGAGGTTTCGATAAAAATAGGAGGGACAGCTTCAAGCCCGGAAATTGATACACGGCCCCCCACGATAGAAATCTACCTGGATGATACGCTTTCACTTAAAAACTCAGGAATAAGCCATAATACCACTCTTTTTACAAGACTAAGTGATGAAAGCGGTATTAACATTTCAGGATTCGGGATCGCAAACAGCATTACGGCTACCTTAGATGACGATGAAGTTTTTCTGTTAAATGATTTTTACCAGGCGGATAAAGACGATTTTACAAAAGGTTGGGTGGCTTTTCCTATTGATGATCTTGGTGTGGGAGAACATACTATTGAAGTAAGAGCAGCGGACACGTATAATAACATTCAGACGGAAAGGTTTACTTTTTTCGTTGCCGATCCCAATACCATTTTGATCAGTAAACTGAAAAACTCTCCAAATCCCGTTTATGCTCATACAAGCATATCATTTAACCATAACAGAGCTGGCGATGATCTGGAAGTTAGCCTGCAGATTATATCCAGTATGGGCGAACTGGTGAGGGATATTGATTTTAAAGTGAATGACAGCTCGCCTATGGTAGATTTGTATGAGTGGGACGGGTCAGGTGTTAATAATGAAAAATTAACACAAGGCATATACTTATATCGTGTCAGCGTTCGTTCTTTGCAGGATGGTGCAAAAGGTCAGGAATTCCAAAAACTTATTCTCATTAAATAGTTATATTTGTTGGCTAAATCAAAAAATATGAAAAGGCTTGTTCAGCTTATTTTCCTAGGAATTTTATTTATTTCTACTTCTGCCATGGCTCAGTTGCAGGGCCAGGACTCCACCCGTAGGGTTATTACAACAGCCGTTCCTTTCTTAACAATAACCCCGGATGCGCGAGCCGGTGCAATGGGTGATGCTGGTGTAGCTACTTCGGCAGATGCTAATTCCGTACACTGGAACCCTGCCAAACTTGCTTTTATCGATACAGATATTGGGTTTTCTTTGAGCTACACACCTTGGCTAGGTAAAATAATCAACGACATGTCTATTGCTTATCTTTCCGGATACTATAAATTGAGCAAAGAAGAGGCAGTAGCTATTAGTATGAAATATTTCGATCTTGGAGAGATCTTTTTCACCGATGACCAAGGAGGTGAATTAGGGGACTTCAATCCAAGAGAATTAGCCATAGACGCTACTTATTCAAGAAAATTAAGTCAAAATTTAGGAATTGGTATAACAGGTAGATACATACACTCTAACCTGACAGGAAGCTTTTCTTCAGGGGGAGTTGAAGCTCGGCCTGGCCAAAGCGTGTCAGCAGATTTAGCTGTGTATTACAATAAGGATATTTCAATTGGAGGAAGTAATTCTAACTTGGCTTTAGGAGCTAATATTTCTAATATTGGATCTAAGCTCACGTACTCTGATGATGAAAATAGAGATTTTATTCCAACTAATCTCAGGATTGGTTCTGCCCTAACCACGGATTTGGATCCCTATAACAAAATCACTTTTGCTTTGGACCTTAACAAACTTATGGTACCAAGCCCAACCCTGGACAGCACTCAAAATGAAAAGTCTCTGCTTAGCGGAATGTTTGGATCGTTTACCGATGCAGAAGATGGCTTAAGCGAAGAGTTACAGGAAATTACATTATCAATAGGGGCTGAGTATTGGTACAATAACACGTTTGCTGTTCGTGTGGGTTATTTTCTGGAAGCAGAGGACAAAGGAAACAGGAAATACCTGACCGCCGGTGTTGGTTTTAGGTATCAAAAATTTGGTGTAGACTTTGCCTATCTGGTCCCCCAGGAACAGGAGCATCCACTTGCTGAAACTTTACGTTTTTCACTCTTTTTTAATTTTGATAAGAGTGAACAAGAGGAAGAATCAGTAACTGATTAATGCTGAACCGCTCTCTTGCCCCCGATATCCAAAAGGTTTCCCGGGTAAATTTCCAACATGTTGATCAAGAGCAGTTAACGAACGGAGCAACTATGTCCTCGATTGTTGCAGGCGACCAGCCTGTGGTCAAGCTTGAGGTTGTTTTTACGGCAGCTGGAAATCGTTTTGAAAATTTGAAGGGGCAGGCCTCAATGGCGGTTCGTATGCTAAAAGAGGGAACCACTTCATATACTTCCGTTCAAATCACTAATCTGTTTTCCAGACTTGGGGCGTATATTGAGATTAATCCAGGTTTTGATAATGCAAGCGTCAGTATCTATTGCCTGGACAAACACTTTGAGCAAATTAGTTCAATACTTTTTGAAATGATTGACTATCCCTCATTTGACGAAAATGAGCTGGAGTTGCAAAAAGAACTACAAACAGCTCAGCTTCAGGTACAAAACAAGAAGAATAATATCTTAGCAAGTAAGAGCATTCGGCAGGCCATTTTTGGATTCGATCATCCGTATGGAAGGATTAACTCCGAGCAAGATATAAAAACGTTTACCCCTGAGCATTTAAGGAACTTTTGGGGCCGTTCAAAGAATAGTTTTGAAGTGCTGGTTTCAGGTCGGCCTTCGGAAAACACATTAAAGGTCATTAAAGATTTCTTTTCAGCTAAAAATCTTGCGCAACATAAAGAGGAAAGTATTCTAGTACCCTCCTTACCATTTGAAACACCCTCTAATGAATCTGTTCAAGCGTCTATCCGAATGGGGAAAAAGACCTTGCGAAAAGAAGACCAGGATTATCTTTCTCTTTTAATCACAAATCATCTTCTGGGAGGCTTTTTCGGTTCCAGACTGATGAAAAACATTAGGGAAGATAAAGGACTTACCTACGGCATTAGCTCCAGTCTTGTTCCTTTGCAAGAAAGCGCTTATTGGGTCATAGGTGCGGAAGTAAATACAGACAATGTTGACCTCGCTCTCAAAGAAATTCATTATGAGATTGAGCGACTAACTGAATTTAACAATGAAGAAGAACTGGAAACAGCTAAGACACATATGGTCGGAAGCTTCCAGGCTGAGTTGAATTCACCATTTGCTATAATGGATCGATTTAAATCCATCCATCTCCATGGCCTTGATTACTCTTATTATGACAAGCTATTTGATACGATTGCGTCTTTTCGTCCTTCCGATCTAAGAAATATAACTACTAGATACCTGACAACAGATGACCTTAAGCGGATAGTTATAAACTAAACTAGGCCGACTTTTGTAGCTCAGTCAACGACATTTCTTTATTCTTCAACTTAGCAGCCAGAGTTTTCGCCTGCTCTTTATTTTTGGAGTACTTAATATGATTAGGAACACCTTTTAAATCATGAATCAGTCCTAGCCAGCTTAAAAGCTTCAAACCATAAAAAGTGATATCAATCTCCCACCAGAAGAATCCCTGCCTGGCGGCAACTTCATAGTAATGATGATTATTGTGCCAACCTTCGCCCAAGGTGAGTAATGCTAACCATAAGCTGTTCTTAGACTCATCGCCAGATTCATAACGCTGCCGACCAAACTTATGCATTATGGAGTTAATGGAGAATGTACCATGATAAGTGATAACCGTGCTCAGAAAAAACCCAATAAACAAGGTAGAAAGCCCGTGATGTGTGAACATCAGTAACAAGCTGCCACCATTTACCCAGGCTCCCAAGGCCGTAACAATGAGCGCTAGAGTGACTGGTGGTACTAGGTAGCGCTTATTTAACCAAACCAACTCAGGATATTTAGCATAATCACCGATAGTCTTAAAATCAGTCTCCTTATAATCAGGCCCAATGATCCAACCTACATGGGAATACCAAAAGCCATATAGTTTCATTGAATGTGGATCTGATGGCGTATCACTATGGCGATGATGGTGTCTGTGATGGGCCGCCCACCATAACGCACCTTTCTGTGCAGAGGTTTGCGCCATAAAGGCAATAACGAACTGAAACCACCTTGAAGTTTTGTATGATTTATGAGCAAAATACCTGTGGTATCCCCCTGTGATCCAGAACATTCTGAAAAAATAGAGAAATGCACAAACGATCCAGTCGAACAGGGTAACACCGGTCCAAATTGCCGTTAAGGGTAATAAGTGAACGATAGCAAACGCGATCTCTTGTTTAAGTATCGGCTTCCTTCGATCTTCTAATAGTACTGCTTCTTTTGCCATGCCGCTTATAATTAGGAGGCAAAGGTACCGATTAATTCTATTTAGATTTCAATAACGAGCGTTAGGAAGGTTGGCTGACTTTTGTCAGGATAGTTTTAATCTCATTTAGCTTCAGTAAAGCCTCTACCGGAGAAATAGTATTGATATCCAAAGCTTCAATCAGCGCCTGCACTTCTTTGTATCTTGGGTCGGCCTCAAACAGACTCATCTGATAATTGGCTTTGGGCACTTCTTTTAACCTCTTGGAAGTATTATTCTTATGCTTATCCTTTTCCAGAAAATGTAAAACCTCATTAGCACGAATGACGACTTTGTTTGGCATGCCCGCCAATTGTGCTACGTGGATCCCAAAGCTATGCTCACTGCCCCCTTCTTTGAGTTTACGCATGAAAAGGATCTTATCCCCGACCTCCTTTACAGACACATTGAAGTTTTTAATTCGAGGAAAGTCTTCGGTCAACTGATTTAGCTCATGGTAGTGCGTAGCAAATAAGGTTTTGACGCTAAAATCCATGTGATTGTGAATGAACTCTACAATAGACCACGCAATGGATACGCCATCGTAGGTGCTGGTACCACGCCCGATCTCGTCCATGAGTACAAGACTTCTATTTGAAAGGTTATTAAGGATACTAGCAGTTTCTGTCATTTCCACCATGAACGTGGACTCTCCCTTTGAAAGATTATCAGATGCTCCTACTCGGGTAAAAACTTTATCTACTAACCCTAAATAAGCCCTTTTGGCCGGCACAAACGAGCCCATTTGAGCCATAAGTACAATAAGCGCAGTCTGTCGTAGCAAGGCGGATTTACCAGCCATATTGGGTCCGGTAATAATAATTATCTGTTGGCGTTCGGTATCTAGGAATACATCATTAGGCACGTAAGATTCTCCTGGAGGCAACTGTCGCTCAATTACCGGATGGCGTCCTTCTTTGATATCCAACGTGGTACTCTCATTTACCTCAGGCTCTACATAATCATTTTGTCTGGCAATCAGTGCAAACGCACTCAGGCAATCCAGGGCAGCCAGGACCTTAGCATTCTGCTGGATGTGCGTAACATATTCGGCAGCCTCTGTGACCAATGAATTGAATAACCTTTGCTCAATAATGACTAACTGGTCTTCAGCATTGAGAATTTTTTCCTCGTAAACTTTTAGCTCTTCCGTAATGTAGCGCTCGGCATTTACCAAAGTCTGTTTTCTTATCCACTCTTGCGGTACCTTAGCCTTATGCGCGTTGCTTACTTCCAGGTAGTAGCCAAATACTTTATTATAAGCAATTTTAAGTGAAGGGATACCGGTACGTTCTATTTCACGTTGTTGGATCTGCACCAGGTAATCCTTACCTGAAAAAGCGATCTTGCGAAGATCATCCAACTCCTCATTTACCCCGTCATTGATTATGTTCCCTTGATTAGCGACAATGGGGACATCCTCTTTTAACGTAGCATCAATTTTATCTAATAAAGGGCCGCATGGGTTGATTTGATCAGCTAGTTTCTTTAACTCCGGTAAGCCGGACTTAACAAGTAAATCTTGTACGGGAGCAATATTCGCCAGCGCCTTTTTTAGCTGCACCATTTCTCTTGGGTTGATCCGGCCAACCGCTACCTTTGATATAAGTCGTTCTACATCACCTATGGGCTTCAAGTAGCTTCTTACCTCATCCAGCAGCTCTTGGTTATCAAAGAACGCCCGCACCATGGCCAGTCGATCTTGTATGGCACTTACTGCTTTTAAGGGAAGCACCACCCATTTTTTCAGTAACCTTGAACCCATTGGCGTGATGGTCTCATCCAAAATGTCAATGAGCGGAACACCTCCATCATGTTGAGCATAGACGAGTTCCAGGTTTCTTATGGTGAATTTATCTAGCCATACGTACCTGTCCTCGTCAATTCGCGAAATCGACAGGATATGGCCCATCTCCTTGTGCTCGGTTTCCTCAAGATAATGAAGTACCGCTCCCGCAGCGGTTATAGCCTCATGCATACCTTCGATACCAAACCCTTTAAGCGAATTCGTTTTGAAGTGATTAATGAGCTTTTCGTATCCGAAGGTTGAACCATAAACCCACTCGTCTATGGCATGGGTAAGGTATTCATCACCCATGAGAGTCCCCAATTCAGTTCGATGGCCCTTACTTAATATTACTTCAGAGGGATTAAAGCCTTGAAAAAGTTTAGCAATGTATTCTCTTGATCCCCTGGCGGTCATGAACTCCCCGGTGGACAGGTCCAAAAAAGCAGCTCCTACCTTTTGGCCTCCAAAAAATATAGAAGCGAGAAAATTATTCGTTTTTCGGTCAAGCACATTGTCGTTAAACGAAAGGCCTGGCGTCACCAGCTCGGTTACCCCACGCTTAACAATCCCTTTTACAGATTTAGGGTCTTCCAACTGATCGCAGATGGCTACCCTATTTCCAGCTCTCACCAGCTTTGGGAGATAAGTATCAAGTGAATGATGCGGAAAACCGGCCAGCTCAATATGCGAAGCGGCGCCATTTGCCCTTTTTGTTAGAACAATGTCGAGTACCTTGCTAGCCTTGATCGCGTCTTCGCCAAAAGTTTCATAAAAATCTCCAACCCGGAAAAGTAATAGAGCGCCAGGATACTTCGCCTTTATGGCGTTGTATTGCTTCATAAGTGGAGTTTCTTTTACCTCTTTTGCTTTTGCCATAACGACTTTCCGAGAAGAAGCAAAGATTCATTTTTTTAATGCGATACGCAATCTATTCGAATGTGCGTGATTATAACTCTCGACAATTATGAAAATTTTTTTGAGGCATTTATGGAATTCAGTCTGCAGCTGCATCCTATGAGCAGTTGAACCAAAATAGATACATTATGACATTGTTAAAAACATCGGGATTGGCGCTGCTTACCGGAGGAGCCTTGCTTTTATCATCACCAAAAACCAGCACTTCAGAATTGGGCGCTTTAACTTCTAACATAACCGTTTGCATGACTCCAAAAGGATGTGTTTTCAAAACACTCTTTGGTGAGGAAACAGATACATTTTCATCTGGTTTTATCGTTCCTGAAGAAGCAAATGGATCAATAGATAAAGGATTAACCTGGATATCACAGGCGCAACACCCGAACGGTGGCTGGGGCGCCGGTTCCCACCGGCGGCAAGATGTTCTTGATCCGCATGCCGTGCCTGCGGACCCAGCCACCACGTCCATGGTAGCAATGGCGCTTCTCAGAACGAGGAATACCCTCAGTGAAGGAGAATTTTCACATCACCTGAATAAAGCGCTTAATTTCATTTTAACCACTGTGGAATCCACGCCTGTTAGCCAAATAAAGATCACTGATCTCTCCGGGACCCAAATTCAAACTAAACTGGGAGATAATATAGATGCGGCGCTTACAGCTCAGTTTTTAGCAAACATGTTGGATAAGATAGAAGAAGATAATCCCCTTAAGGAGAGAGTTGAGAAAGCGCTCAAAACATGCGTGAATAAAATTCAAAGAGCGCAAGATTTGGATGGCAGCATCAAAGGTTCCGGTTGGGCTGGAGTTCTGCAATCTTCGTTGGCAACTACGGCGCTGGAAGCCGCGGACCATCAAGGTATAGAGGTAGATGAAGACGTTTTAGAAAAGGCCAGAGAATATCAAAAGGGAAACTACAATGCCGAAACGGGTGATGTAAAAACAGACAAAGGCGCCGGGATAGTCCTCTATTCTGTATCCGGCTCCGTGCGTTCCAGTGCTAAGGCTGCGCGTAAAGTTAAGGCTGAAATGAAAAAAGCTAAGGAAACCGGAGCCCTGGCGCCTGAAGAAGAAGTGTCCGTCGAAAACTTAATGGAAATTGGGTATACCCGTGATGAAGCAGTGAAATACAATACTTCTTACCAGGTTTATGAGTCATCTAAAAACAAAGCCCAGGAGGACGGGGTCATGAGCGGTTTTGGAAATAATGGCGGTGAGGAGTTTCTGAGCTATTTGCAAACCGGTGAATCATTGATCATCAATCAAGATGAGGAATGGGAGAAATGGTACGCTAATACGGCTAACCGCTTGATCTCTATTCAAAATAACGATGGTAGCTGGAATGGGCATCATTGCATTACAAGCCCGGTATTCTGTACGGCTACAACCCTTTTAACGCTTTCTATACATAATGATATTGAGCGCTTTGTAAAGCTCGGTGAAGATTAGTTTTTTGTTGTTTGTGTTGACTGATGACGCAGGTCCCCGGCCAGGGAGCCGGGGCCTCGTTTTCCATATGGTTCCATCCACAATCCAAAGAACTTCGGGATGCCGGGTCAAGCCCGGCAACTTTCTTATCTTATTGTAAAACGGGCGTAACCTTATATCCTTCTTTCCTCAACAAAGCTAAAACCCCTTTATCGGAACCCAGATGTCCGGCACCTACCGCAAAGAACGTAGGCTTCTCTGAGGCATATTCCTCTATCTTGCTAATCCAGTTTTGGTTTCGCTTGTACAGAAGCTCATCGATCAAACTTTGGAATTGAGGCGAACTTATCATTAAATCGTGCATGGCATCTACATCTTGTTTTTTATACGATTGCACCAGCATTTCGAACTCGTTCTTCATAGCTTCTTCATCTTCGGCATAATCTACCAACCAGGACACTTGTTCTTCAAAGCTGGCATTGTCAAAAACGCTGAATTGAAACTCAACCGTTTCAAGGCCAAACACTTCTATTTCATTTGTTTTTGCCTCCTTAACCAAACTCTGCTCGTAAGATGCCGGCTGATCGCACCCAATGCTTTTTACAAGCATCATAGACATCAATGCAAAGGGTTTCATAATGCCTAGCTGAGTCAAGTTAGCGCCATAATGTTTCGTAAAGAAACCATTGATCGCATTGGCCTGACCTTCAGTCAGATCTGCGCTAAAATTCTTCATCCCCGGGTTCATAGACAGCTGCTGCATTTTAGGCATTAACTGTGGGTCATCCATGTCCAGCTCCATAACTACCTGGTCTACAGAACTTACTGTATTTTTAACTGACTCAGGCAGAAAGAAGTCATCCGGGCAGATAAGATGAATAGTTCCAAACACATAGGAGGGCTTATCTAACTTCTTACCCTCAACCTTCCAGAGCAGCGATGAGGCTTCGTTCTGCGCTTTTGCCTGTCTCGCTATGAACATTCCTAATGTAAAACTCGCCGCAAACACCAGCGCCTTAATCAGTCCTTTTTTGAATAATGTCAATATCTCTTTTTTCATTTTCCTAATGGTTTAAGTCAATATGAAGTAATATCTGCCGTATCTTGAATTCACCCGGTTAGTAAACACCACAGATACCTTTATTACAGAAAAATGATGAAAACCAGGTAAGTGGTTTTAAATTCTGATAAATGGCCGTCCCTGCATAGCTTGCACCAAATTCAGTACACAAAATAGTCCGTACAGCGTTCCAAACACTACGACGGCGCTCAACCCTTTCGAGGAACTTAAATCCAATTGCATCATTACCAAAGCAAGTAGAGGTAATATTTGGATAGCATGGATACTAATGAAATGCGATACGCGAAGGTCACCGGCTACCGTACTCCAATTGGTGAAAGGCAAACCAGGTCCACCATCGGCCATGCCTACTGTGTGCTTCAGGGCGCCTCCCATAGAAAACCCGGAGATCGCTCCAAAAAGAAAGATGACTATTCCAATTCGAATCGCCCACAGCATAGCCGGAGTGAGGTTAGTCTCCAGGCGAAAGTAATCCACAAGCATGAGCGCATAAACAAGGTAGGCTACGGTGATGGCCGTTCCCATAAGGGGAAACATTATTCTACCAATGGGATCTGTAGTATTAAAATGCGAAAGCTGGCCACGGCTTGCCTGGAAAATGATGCAAAATATTTCAATGAGCATCGTTCCAAGCAGTGTCCAGCTTAAAAGATTAAGCTTGCCCGTAGAATAATCCAGCGGTTGTAACAGGTAGACACTTGTATAAAGAAAAATACCGATGGATATAGCAAACTTCAATGGCTTTATCCAGAGGTTAATACCTAAAACCTGCCTGGATTCAAAGGGCAGGAGTAAGGCTAAAACCGCAGAAATTATTAAGAATACCAATGATCCGATCATCAGTATCTTATTGGCCTGGTAAAGGCTGGAAAGATGATCAAGCAATGGTTTTCGCTTTTGAAATTTTAATAATGGTAAACAACAGATAACCTACGGGGCCGAACATAAAGCTTAAAAAGAGGCATGGAATAATTAAATAATGCTTGATCCCATGCTTCACAGATTGATTCACTATCCAATTGCCAATCAAGAGATCAAAAACAAGATAGTGTACCCAACCCGCCAATACGGCTTCATCATTGGTAAACAACCTCTTTACCCCTGCCAAACTTCCGAATGCCGCAGGGTCGAAGTTGTTCAAACCAGTAAGTACGTAAAATGCATAAACGGATGCCATGACTGCTGCAAAGCCGTAAATCCATGGATTTCTCCATTTTTTCTTTGGTGCAATCAGCAGAATGATCCATGCCGGAAGCGCTAGTGTATTTACAATCTGAAAAACTTCTGATGCGTTCATAAAGGTTGCTGCAAAGGAAACTCCCTATTAAGGGATTTAACCGTGGTGGTGGTACTTGAAACCAAAGGAATATTTAAGTCTACTGTACTGCACATACCCGCTTATTGGGTCAATAAAGATCTAGTCTTCTAATCAATCACTTTTGCTGCAAAACCCAGGTTCCTTATGTAGCCAACAATAGAATTAGCGTCTATTGGTGCAGTTGATTGCACTCTTAAAATTCTATCTCTGTCGTCAAGGTCGAAGTTGACATTTAACCCCGGAAATACGATACTAATTAATCCCTGAACAATACGCGCATCCCTGATGCTTTGAATGTTTGTCGCAAATATCTCAATCATGCTAATTGTTTTTTAATATACTGTCTGCTATTACCGGTGATATTCGATGTATCATTTTCAACAACTTCACCTTGCCAATGTTTATTTCAAATTTATTTTTCTCGAATCCCAGGATAAACTCCTCAGCCACCGCTTCCGGAGATATTTTATCCTTTCCATTTCCTGCTGTCATAGGAGTATCTACCAATGGAGGAAGTACCTCAAAAACCTTAACGTTAGTCCCTTCCATCTGATAGCGAAGCGCCTTTGTAAACATGTGTACGCCAGCCTTAGTAGCACAATACACCGGGGCTGACTTCTTCGGGCTTAATGCCAGACCGGAAGAAACATTTACAATGGCAGCTTCCTTGTTACCCAGAAGCATAGGTAAGAATGCCGAACTTAATTTTGCTACTGCATTAAAATTTACCTCCACCTCATACTCTATCTTCTCAAATGAAACGTTATTTATGAAATCATAATTGTATTGCATGCCAGCATTATTGATAATTATATTGATGTCCGGATGCTGATCATGAACTGCCTTTATCAATGACTGCACCCCGCCTTGATCAGCCAGGTCGCATTGGTAGGTGTCCAGTTTATATTGGTAAGCCATTTTCTCTAGTTTTGCACGGTCTCTGCCTGTGATAATTACATAATTGTTCAAAGACTTAAGCTTTATTGCCAGGGCCAAACCAATTCCTGATGACCCTCCGGTAATAAGTACTTTATTGTATGACACATTCATTGTCCTGTAGGTTGGTCTGTTAAAACTGAATTCGATACATTACGTCCGGAAAAAAGCCAATCTGTTCCACCAGGTTAATCTCATCCGTCACTTCATTATATCTTCTTACAAATTCATTTTCTCTATTGGTTACATTTTGGAAGTCAACAAAAAATTGATGTGAGATATTCTTTTTTCTGCCGTTGATACGAACGCCAAACTTAACATCCCATCTTAAATAAGGATCATATTGTTCTGAGAATGCGATATCATCAAAACGAACCTCCCGACCAGCATTGGCTCGCGTACCTTCAAGATCGATTGGTGTAAATCTCTGCCCGCCAGCGGTAGTAAACTTTGTATCAAGTGTCCACGCATTTTTTCCTCCGTCGCCAAACTTCCATTCTTTACCGAACAGCAGGTTGAAAACGGCGCTGTTGTTAAACGCAGTGTTTCGTTCAATACCGTCGCTGCCTTCATAAGTAGATTCATAAATCGAAGTGGTCATCAACATGTAATAGCCTTTACTGAAGAATTTCTCAAGGGTAAGCTCTATACCATAGTTCGTACCAACACCCTCGTTAACAAGACTACCTTTCTCTTCGAAATCAAAGTCAGACCCTTCATTGAGAATAGAATAACTGGATGGAAAGCCTTCCACCGGAACATCGAAAAGGCTTTGGTAGTAGGTTTCTGCTTTTAACCTCCATGAATCACCCAAGCTTCTATCATACGCCAGCACAAAATGATGGCTCTTCATGAAATCGAGATTGTCATTCGTTCTGGCAAATTGTTGGGGCGATACTTCCTCTTCATAAAAAAGAATAGGTGATGGAATCGCCTGGGCATGCAGGCCATATGCCAAACTAAATCGTTGATTCGGACGCACTTGCCAACTTACGGCTGCGCGAGGTTCTATGACCTGATCTTCAGTATAGCTGTGGTACTGAGTATGCAAACCCGCAGTCACGCTAAATTCATCCGTGATCTTGCGCTCAGCCTGCAAAAAAGCCTGATGTACCGAATAAGAATCATCGAGATCAGTATTGGTCAGGAAGTAATCGGGAACACCATCACCATTTTCATCAGGAATACTAATTCTATCATCGCGATCCTCATTACTGAAATCAGGCAGATACCGTTCTGATAGTATCCCCGCTCGCATGTTCCATTTAGCATTAAACTTTTTGTTTAATGTAGAAGATAACGTTACCCTGTTTTCTCTATTGGTGGCATTGACGGCCCTAAATTTTGTAATTTGATTCCCGTCAGCATCGTTAACAAAGTTGTCTTGCAGGTACTGGTTATAGTTGGTACTAACTCCAACTGAGGTCTTTAAAAAAGTGGTTTTATTAAGTCTTAGCGTATTACT
>CALBPF010000192.1 GCA_937899105.1 uncultured Flammeovirgaceae bacterium
CGACCTTATGAGCGCGCCTAAACCTGCCGCAAAGGGACAAGCAGCAGAAGTCCCATTAAAGTTGAAGGTGTAACCTCCGATAGCTGTTGTCGTAATACTTGCCGACGGGGCAACAAAATCCATCTTATTTTGTCCACCACCATAGCTGGATCCCCATTGTTCTCCATCACATGACGTATAGGTTTTTCTGGTGTCACATGGGCTCAAGCCTCCTACGGAAATCACATCAGAATAAGAAGAAGGATACAAATCTACCGTGTCATCATCATTTCCCCGAGCAGCGAAAATAAGCACATCGCTCAGGTGTGCATAGGTTATCGCCTGTTCTAAATATGTAGTACCCTGACTTAAACTCACGCTTAAGGAGATCACATGAGCTCCAGAGTCCACAGCAAAATAAATTCCATCGGCAACATGGCTGGCCTGAAAATTACCATTTTGATCAGCTACACGAATCGGCATAATAGATGCCCCCCAGTTGACCCCTGCCATACCAATTCCATTGTTTCCCGCTGCAGCAGCAATACCGGCGCATGCGGTTCCATGTGATCCCGATACATTTCCATCGAAAGGATCACTGTCATCATCGGAAAAATCATATCCCGGAACGATCCTTCCGCTAAATTCCGGATGTGTATAATCCACGCCCGAATCGATAATGGCTATCGTCACATCGCTCGTTCCGGTATGTAGGTCCCAGGCAGCCTCCGCATTGATATCCGCTCCCGGAGTACCTACCAAATTAGTAGTGCCATACTCTTGGGCGTTACCTGTGTTGTTTAACCCCCACTGCTCTCCGTAAAGTGGATCGTTAGGCACGGTTTGCAATTTACCAATGTAGTTCAGTTCTACTAGTTCTACCTCGTCCAATGCCAGGTATTTCGCCATCACCTCTTCGATGTTGGAACCTGCCGGTAGTTTAATGGTAAAATACCGGTCCAGGTGAAGTTCTTGTGCTTTCCTAAGGTTTTTAAAGCCTCGCCTGAACAAACGATCAGCTTTCAACACACCCAATTTACGACTGACTGTATCCACCCTGGCTACTCCAAGTATACTTGGTGCACCAGAAGCAACGCCAAGATTCATTTGCCTGGTAGCGCTTGCTTTTAGTCTAATGATAACCTCATCAGGCACATACGCTGCATCCTGCAGAGAGGACTGCCCCCAACTGACTGTAGTTGAAAACAGCAAAAAAATGAAAAGATAAATTTTACTCATCAGTTTATGGTTAATTAACTTGTATATATTTTATGTATAACAATATTAATAATACATAATGATTAAAATGTTTTTTTTAGAAAAAATAAAAGTAATTCTTCGATCTCTGCATAAGAACACTTAAACTACCTTTCTCGCACATTTCAAAGTCAAAAGATGAACTAAGCTTTTACAAGCTAGAAATAGACACTCTTATCAATCGCCTCGCATTTTACATTCATCGCCGTATGAAGAGTTAATTTGCCACGCCCCCTCAAGAATTTTTTACTTAAACCGTCAGCCTCCCAAAGTTTGCAGGGACTTAAGTTTTACACCAACTACGAAATGTAATAAGTTTAGTGTTAGCGCTCAATTCCAAAATTGTATTTTACCATTTTTCTTAATCTTTCTTAAGAAGAGATAATGACAGTATCATCAGTTGGAAAAATACTTTTGGATGTGTGTCCCCCTAACCAGTGAGTTTAAAGCTTTCAACAGTGTTGATGATGTAGCCGATCTTTCCGATAGCGTAGCTATTACCCGGCTTTCGTCATCTTGTAAATCCCGAAGCTGTATGAATTTTCACAGCCAAGATGGAGGAGATACAAAAGCTTTTTTATCTTTTAACATTCTAAAAGTGTTGAAACAACCTACTGTAGAACTTATGGAGTGGCGGCTCTCCCGGATGGGATTTTTCTTAACTCGGTTTGTCTTGCCTACTACAGATGTATTGCCAAAAAGTCTTCAAACTGCTCTTTTTCGGGTGTACCAACCCCCGTACACAGCGCTGTGGAAAAACCTGACGGGTGGCTCGAAACCTGCAACCTTAAAAAGTTCAAAAAGGCGGTCCTCAGAAATGTATTGAATGTGTTCTTGTATTCGTAACAGCCGCTCCTCTACCTGCTCAGGGTCAATATCTTCAGGAAGCAAATTTCTAAGCACATCAATCTGTTCTCTCATTTGACTTTTATCACCAAAAATATCTACCAATATAAAAGGGGCATTTGGATTCAATCGAGCAGCGATTTCTTCCAGCAGCGACTGCTTAGCCCCGTTGTCTTTCAAGAAGTGCATGACTAAAATCAAAGTGGCGGCATCGTAAGTTTTGCTAGGAGGCAGATCATCCAACACTCCACAGAAAAGCTCTGTTTTTGATAGATCTGACGTCTTCTCCCGCGCTTGACGGATCATATCCGGAGAAGGGTCAATGCCCAATATTGTTCCGCCAAAACCTGATTTTTTTAATGCCACAATCTCATTACCTGTACCACATCCGGCAACCAATAACCGGTCGCAAGGCATATGCGCTAAACGAGTTAAAAGATTAGGGATGATTTGAATCAGAAATGAATAACCGGGGATCCATTTGGAAACAAAGCGGTCATAATCGATTGCACGTTCGTTTTCAAATAATTCAACATCCTTCATAGTACCCACGCAAACATTAAGCTCATTTCTTCTGTCTGATTTTAAAAAAATAAAGAAATTAGCGCCTGCCTCTGCCTTTTATATATGTTAACTAAAAATCACTATATAAAGAAGAAGTGAAAGGACAGAGAGCAGGACTTGGTAATTTCTGTATCATGGATTATAAATGATACTAAATACCTCATTTACCGCCAACGCTTCATGGATCATGCTTTTTAAGCTCTCGGTCTGGCGGTGCGTAAGACACAGCCCCATATAGGCTGTGGAATTTTGTATGATAGCATGTGACTTTCCATTAAACTCGTAAGTAAAATCAGGTCTATCCAATTGGCCCAGCATATTCTTAAATTCTACCATTTCGTAATGCGTAAAGGATAGGCAACAAGTGTTAAAAATAATAGAATAGCTCTTACATACCTTACACCAGCTCACCTGCCCATGTTCGTTCTCAGTAAGTATTATATGTTCGGCAGTAGTACACATAAGTTTCCTCAATCAATTCATAGCTAGTGAAAGGTCCCCCTTCAGGTAAGAATTAATTGTTTCTTTGATCTTTGTCTGTGCCTTGGCGCTATCATACCCTCCTTCAAGCATTTCGCCTTCCAGACCGAAAAGTCGCATAAATAATACTTGCCCGTCTTTTTGTTTTTCTAATTGCACGGTTTGCTTTTGGGCAAACAATTCATCCCACACGGTTCGAACGTCGCTCCAATAGGCTTGCTTATCGTTCCACCAATCTATTGCGGGTTGGCATTTGCTCCCATCTACCTTCTTGTAAGTATTCCACCCTTTCTCTCGTGCGATCTCCTTGTCTTCACCCTTGCGCAGAACTTTGCTATTATCCTGGTCGTGCACCCAGCCATAATCTGTTATTTCCTGCCGGTTTCCCCGCACCATTACATTGTAATCGCTGCGCTTACTGTATTCTCTTCTTGGCAGCGGCGCATCGGTTGTACTTTCCCAAAAACTTCGCCCGTCTACATGCACCCAGGTAGCCGTACCCTCATACCTGGGGCTGTCATCCACCTGATAAACTTTTTGTGTCCATTGACCTTTGACCTTATCCGCCGGCATGCTTACGTATTTCCAGGTGTTATCTTTATCGAACATATGGAAATCGGTGTTTTCATAGATCCAGTCCTGGCGCCAGTGTTTAATGATCATGCTATCACCAATTACGAGTAGGTGCTGTATGACTACTTTGTCCTTCGAATCTTCTACTAACATCGCATATTCCAACGCCCCGGAATAATAGTTTTTATGAAATTCATAATCCTTTTCAGGAGCAAACGTTTCGGCAAAATTAAAAGACACATCATAGCAGCCGCACATGGACTTTATGGCTTCTATGTCCTGCTTTTTTTTCTTCTGTGCCTGTGCATTACCTATCACAAACACACTCATAATGACTAGTAGATATTTCATAATATTTATTATTTCAATGTAAACATATTAACTTTCACTAGGCCTTAATATTTTAAAGAGCTTTTATTGCAATAGTTCATATTTGAACGATGTGTTGCCCCGAATTCCATTTTCATCCGTAATCGCTAAAAACTGCACTTTATATATGTTACCTTCTGTGTCTCGAATTACAAAGAAAATATCGTCGTAAGCAAGAGGAAAACCCAATACCGATCTCCATACGCTACCAATAGTATTGCCATCGGCAGAAAAATCTACATAGTCAGCGTCTAGGTCATCCGCTGTGAAATCATCGTAAACAACACCTGGTCCTGGATCAATCACAGCGCCGAATACAGCCCTTTTTACGCCTATACATGCTACCTCTACGCCTGCCTGCCTGTTGGATAACACAAAATCGCTAAAACCATAAGCGCCAAGGCCACCGCCAAAATCTATGACATTGGAAGATACAGTAAACACAATATCCCAGCGGTCTTTTTCAGGCTCAACTGTAACAGCGCCATTTTCAAAACTGAAGTAATTAAAATTGAAAGTAGGGTCTTTAGTTATCCTGGTTTCCGAAAAAGAGGTGGCATCAATGTCGGCATACTGAACGATATAATCATTACCATCCTTTAGAATTCGAATCTTTTTCCAATCTAAATCTACCGTTCCAACATCTTGACTTCCAGGATTAACATTTCCCGAACCGGGACCGGCCCCTCTATTTATAATATACACCTGATTCTCTGAGTCCATCGCAGTGTAATCAGCTATGAGCAAACTCTGAATATCACTGTCTGGATTAACTCTTAATCCTTGAGACTCATCAGATCCTATAGTTTGTTGTCCTGAAAATCCGACAGTATCTTGCGATGTAACGCTGTTCATATCGGTTTTATCGATGGCTTGTGCAAGCGCGTAAGTGGAATAATTGATAATTACTTTGTCACTAGCTCCTGAGAAAAAGCCCAGATCCCAGGAAAGGCGCTCTACTGTTACTTCTTCGTTCAAACTTAGGTCAAAGTATACCTGATTCGGCTGGGCAGCGCCGCCAATGAGAGGCTCTTCTGTTGAGCCAGGCGCCGCTATAGCCTCGAAGCTTACCTGTATTTCCACATTACCGGAAATTTGAGTTTCAGGCTCCCCCACTATTTCTGCGATCGTAAATGTTACTGAGGCGCCTGATGGAATGAAGTCAACTAATCTGCGCACAGTGAAGGAAGCCGATTCCTGACCTACGGGAACGTCCAGCAATAGCTCTCCGTTTGATATTCCCGGTGTGGTAGAATACTCTGTTTGATTAGCAACTCCGGTTTCCAATACTTCAATTCTAATGGAGCTTTCTACAGAGGTAGCCCTGCTAAAGGTTATACTAATAGTAGCTTCGTCAGAATCATCTGAAATACCTACCCCAGTGGTTTCAAAAGAGACTCCTAATACGGGAAGAGGATCGTCATCATCACCACAACTCGAAAGTGAAAAAACAAGAATAGTAAACAATATAAGGGCTAAATAGGCCTTAATGCGGCTCAAAAGAATAGTATCAATATGTTTCATAGTTAAAGTCCGTTTGTATTGATGTCGAGTAATCGAGCATCTCATTTATAAGTTAGAAATCAAAAGTTGCTTTTAAGAAATAGGAACGCCCATACGTTAACCCTACGCTAGTCGCCGCCGCAGAATGTCCTCCTTCCGCCTGCGCTGTAGAATTTACATCCGTTACATTTAAGATGTTTTTCACTCCGAATTGGAATGACAAGTTCTTGTTTAGTCGCCATGTTACATTAGCGTCCCACCAGTTGAATGCATCTATTTCACCCAGTACAGCGTCACCGCCTCTACTTACATAGCGTTGCTCTCTTCCGGTATATTTATAGAATGTCGATAGAGAGATATTAGGACTGTCCCAGGTATAGGTCACTGATGCATTTACTTCAGGGGAGTAAAAGAACTCTTCCGGCAGATCTTCAGTATCATTAAGCATTTCATTGTAACGCCCTATGTAAGAAAAGCCTAGTGCACCCGAAATTTTGTTGAATCTCAACTCGTTGCGTAATGTTATCCCCTTAGTCTGGAAAAGATCTACATTTAATAATCTGAATTTTGGTGGTTCCTGACTGAATTGTTCGGAGCTTATTTTATCTTCAATACGATTATAAAATACTTTGAGCGAGCTACTCAGATTGCCAGAAGCGATCTGGTATCTCTTTTTAAGATCGAGCGAATAACCAATACCATCTTCAGGTGTAAGCTCAGGATTGCCGACAAAATGATGGTTAGCGTCTACAAAATGATCATATAACTCCAGAATACTTGGAGTACGATAAGATCGTCCTACCGTAAATCTGATGTCAAACTCCTTGGGGAGGGTATATTTTGCATGAAGATTATAAATAATGGGAGACTCAGCATACAGATCGTTATACAAAATCCTAAACCCTGGACGAAGAACAAAGTCGTCATTTACTTTCCATTCTAAATTAGTAAATCCGGCGATATTGTGTAAATGCGCTCGCTCTCGACCTAAACCGGATTCTAGTAAGTCTGTCGGAAGTTCGGTATTATTAACATCGGGGTTTTTAAAATCTTCATAAGTATATTCATAACCTATTTCTAGCCCCAGTTTACTGCTGGAAAGAAAGTTTGTAAAAGTACCACGACTTAAAGCGCTCGTAAAAAAGCGAGATTTTCGATGAATTAATGAATCCGTCGTTCCTGCAGTGATATTGTATAATGACAACCGATCATTTCTCTCTACCTTACTCACGGAAGAGACTATGTTATAAGAAACCCCTCTCAGATTACCCTCAAGAATTAAATTATGCGCAAAGCGTTCAGTTTCAAACTCATCATCTCGTCCATAGAAAGTAGTAATCCCGGATTCGTGTGGGAGCTCGAATACATCTTTATCATACCGGTCTAATCGCTGAGTAAAATAATCAAAACGGTAGCGGGCAAAGAAGTTGTTATTGTCGAAACTTACAGAAGCATTTCCGTTATACTGGATTTTAGGCAACCAATCATGTCCTCTGCGCCCGTCTTGTAAAGTATGATCTTGTCCTTCGAAGCCATTAAAAAATCCTCTGAAATCATTTCTGAGTAAACTACCCTGAACAATTATATTATCTCCTAAACGCTTACCTAAACTGACTGATTGTACATGTCTGCCTTTTCTAATACCATATTCAGAACCCACGGTTTCTTCTTGTATAAAAACCTGATTCATCACATCTCGGGTAGTAATGATGTTAATGACGCCCGCTACGGCGTTGGAACCATAACTGACGGACATCGGCCCCTCCACAATCTCAACCCGCTCAATAGAATTGAGATTAATTTGAGTGAAATCAACGTTGTTCCCGTTACCATCAATACTTACAAAAGGTACGCCATCGACCAGCACTTTTACATACTCTCCTCCAAGACCTAACATACTCACCCCGGTCCTGCCCTCTCCTTTATTAGGTGTTAGCGTTATATTTAAATTATTACTCAACACATCGGCAAGGTCAATGGCAGCTTGATTATCCATACGTTTCCTATCGATGGTATTTACGGTGTAAACCGACTGATCAATGGATTGAGGAACCAATTGTCCTGTGACTACAACCTCATCCAAAGAAATATTATCGGGCTGTAATTGAAGTGTTTGTTGCGCTTTGGTAATAGAATAACGCTTATTGATATAACTAATATGGGATACCTCAATGGTAGCAGGTAAGTCTACTTCAACCTTTATTTGTCCATTCTTATCCGAAATGGCTACTAAAAGAATATTCTTTCCTTCTACAAAGGTGACCTGGGCGCCTACTATAGCATCCCCCGTAGCAGAGTCTTTTAATTTCAAGACTGTCTGCCCATGCACTAGATAGGGTAAAAACAAGAATATAGTAAGAAATTGTTTGAACATTTATTTAGATTTATTCTAAACAATGCAAAAGTAAATGCCGTCTCGTGAATGGTCAATCACCATCAGTAGGGAATTGGTATCACTAGAAGTAGTGATTAACTTACGGGGTTTATATGTTTGACGCCGGATTTTTGAAGTCTGGCGTTAAATACTATTTATTATCTCGGCGGACGAGCAATATCTGAATGTTAAAAATACGGCTTTGGATGTTAATAACCCTTCTCTCGCCATTGCGTTAAAACAATGGCTAAGAGGAGGATTACTACGTTTGAACTATTTCACAATTTTCAATTATCAAATGAGGTAACATAGGTCTTGAAAACTGTGCTGTCTGAATTAGTATATACTGATGGATTATCAATATTTGGCAAATGTAGTTCGATAAAACTGCCGGGTCAATCGCGAGGAATAGTGAATTTGGATCCCTAGTTGTAGGTATTTTTCTTGGACAAAAGAGCCCCAATCGTTACTTATCAGGGAAGCAAAATCACTAATGCTAGTGATTGAATGCAAATTATTTTGTGCCGAATTTTGAAGTTAGATCATAAAGAACGATTAATTATGAAAAGATCAACGTATTATATCATCACCTTTTGTCTACTAGTACCGTATTTTTCAGCATCTTCTCAGGAAGAAAATATACTGCTTGACAGAAAATTCTGGAAGTCAAACCCTTCGCTTGCGGAAGTTAAAGTTAAAATCTCGGAAGGTCATTCACCCACGGAGTTGACTCCTTATAACTTCGATGCCACAGGATATGCTATTCTTGAAAAAGCTCCGTTGGAAACGATAGAATATTTATTGGAGCAGGGTAACGACGTAAATAAATTGACGCATGATGCACGCACTTATATTTTCTGGGCGGCTTACAAAGACAATATCGAATTGATGAAGTACCTGGTATCAAAAGGTGCAAAGACAGATCTCCTAGATCAACACGGATATTCTATTCTGACGTTTGCAGCCGTTACCGGACAAGAAAATAAAGAACTATATGATTATATCATTGAGCTTGGCGGTGATGTTTTGGAAGAAAAAGATCGAACGGGAAGAAATTCGTTGTTGGCCTATGCCAGCAGTACCAAAACGGGTAATATGATCGATTACTTCATTAATAAGGGGTTGGATGTTCACAGTGTTGATAAAAACGGAAACGGCATTTTTCATTATGCTGCGATGACAGGGAATAAAGCACTATTGGAGCGCCTAGTCAATGATTATGCCGTGAGCGCTAAAAAAAATGAAAAGACGAATGAGAATGCTATTTTATTTGCCAGCCGGAGATACAGTCGGTCGGGCGAAGAAACAGAAATAGCATTTTATGAGTACCTTGGAGGTCTTGGTCTCGATCCTACAATTGTCTCCGGTGAGGGCAATACGGTATTACAAAACCTGGCTTACCGATCTAACAATATAGAAGTTTTCAAGTATTTCCTTAACAAAGGGGTTGATCCGAACCAGACAGATAAGGAAGGTAACAACGCGCTTATTAACGCCTCATCTAGAAAAGACATGGAAATAATGGCCCTGTTGGTGGAGAACACCGGCGACCTTAATCACAATAATAAAGAAGGCTATTCCAGTTTCACCAGGGCGCTGAAGTATAATAAACTTGAAATAGCTAAATTTTTAGAATCTAAAGGAGCCGATACAAAGGTAATTGACGCTAGCGGTCATAATCTGGTCTACCATATTGTAGACGCTTACAGAGGTGATCTTGAGAATTTTAAAGAAAAGCTGGAGTATCTCAAAAACCTAGGACATGATCCCATGGCAACTCAGAAAGACGGCAGTACACTGTTGCATGCCGCTATTAATAAGGAAGATCATGACCTACTCAAGTTTTTAGTGGATATGGGCATAGACATTAATGTCAAAGATGCGGATGGCCATACCATTTTGCACTATGCCGCTATGCAATCCGATGATGAAAGTATGCTTAAATACTTAATTTCTGCCGGAGCCGATAAGAGCATTACCACCGAATTTGATGAATCTGTTTATGATCTGGCCCAGGCCAATGAGTTATTAATGGAAAGTAATACAAATATTAATTTTCTAAGACCCGGAGGAGAATGAAAAAGTTAATAGTATTTAGCTTACTTGCTTTAGGTGTGATTTTAATTTCTTCATGGAGCAGTACCGTTAACAATGTAGATACAGTCAGTTACCGGTGCCTTATACAGTTAACTAACTATGGGGGGGAAGGAGCATATGTAATTACCTCATTAATAAACCCTGAAGGAAAGTACGAGCAAACGCTATTCGTGGGCGGTGATGATGAGGAGTGGTATCCGGACCTTCCCATCTGGTACGAGTTCTATGAAAAATCAAGCGCTGATATAGACGGCGTGACGGGAGCCTCTATTAAAAGCGGGGGGCGTAAAGTTGCTTTGTTAGAAGTTGAGGCGAACAAATTAAATAACGGATATAAATTGCGCTTCGAAAGCTCGGTAGAAGATGGTCTTTACCATGAAAAAGATATTGAAGTTGACCTGACTGATAATGCTTTTGGCAAAACAATTCAAGGAAATGGATATATTCGATACGTACGTATTATTACGAAGTAAAACTTAAATGACAATTTCTCTCTGGAGGTTGACCCACCTCTGGCTGGCGCTTATTTCAAGTATTTTTCTATTGATCGCATCGGTAACCGGTGCGATCTTATCTTTTGAGCCGGTCTATGAAGGATCATACGATTACGACATGACCGGGGCGGATGAGCTCACTATTGCCAAACTTCAGCAAAACCTGACTGCCAGATACCCGGAGATTTCAAGTATAAAAAGAGATCATAACGGGTTTATTCAGGTTACAATATTTGACGATCATGGAGAAAACACATTTTTTGTTAATCCGTTTTCAGCAGAACGTTTAGGCGAACCTATAGCATCCGTTGAACTATTTGACTTTTGCCGCACGCTTCACCGCTCATTGTTCGTAGGAAAAACCGGGCGCTTCTTGGTAGGTCTCACTTCGGTTTTTTTATTGGTGATTTCCATTACCGGATTTGCCTTAGCGCTGAAAAAACAAGGTGGATTAAAAGCTTTATTCACGAAGACTATACCCAACGAATTCTATGGAGACTATCATACCAAACTTGGGAAGCTATTCATTTTGGCCATTATTATAATCAGCATAACCGGAGGCTATCTTTTCTTAGACCGGTTTACTGAGATCTCAAAGTCGGAGCAAGAGCACCAGATCGATTTCGAGAATTTACAAGAAAGCCCTGACGTAGGGATCGCAAATTTTGTAGCTTTCAAAAACTACAACGTAGAAAACCTGCAGGAGCTCATCTTCCCATTTGCTGATTTTATAGACGAATTTTACGAATTAAAACTTGATGACCGGGAACTACTCATCAATCAAAAAACCGGTAAAATAGAAAGTGCAATAATTTATCGTAACTCGCAAAAATTGGCCATGATTGCTTTTGACCTACACACCGGTGTGGGCCAGCCCTGGTGGGCGGGATTACTGGGCATAACCTCAATCAGTATACTCTTTTTTATATTCTCAGGCTTTAAGATCTACTTCAAAAGAACTACCAATAAAACCGCTATCGTCAATCCGCATAAGAAAGAAGAGAGCGATATTATTATAGTCGTGGGTTCGGAAATGGGAGGCACCTTAAACTTTGCACAAGCCTTGCATATCGCCCTGCTTGATAAAAGAAAAAAGTCATTTCTTATAGAGATGAACGCCTTTGAGTATTTCCCTGAAATGCAATATTTAATCATCGTTACCTCGACGTATGGGGTGGGAGAAGCTCCTGCCAGTGCAACGCAATTTGTTCAACGTTTCTCAAAGGCTCAACCATCGTTAAAACCCTTTCGCTTTTCAGTCGTTGGATTTGGCTCTACCAACTATCCCGATTTTTGTAAGTATGCCATAGACGTAGATCAAATGCTGAATAGCGAAGACAAAGCCAGCAGGTTAACACCGATGGCTAAAGTCAATAAGGCCTCTTTAGATGAATTTAACCAATGGGTTAGCGATTTTGAGGATAAAATGGGCCTTCGATTAAACGTAAATCTGGTTACTGAAAAACCGAAGACCACTGAACTCAAAGTCCTCAATAAAACCTTCTCTCCAAACAAAGCCGATGACACCTTTTTGCTCGAACTAATATCAAGCAACGGTGTATTGAAAAATTATCAATCGGGAGATCTAATGGTGATACAACTAGATAAGGATCAGTCCGAGAGATACTATTCCATGACTGTCCGTTCCGGCAGGCGCTCAATTCTTTTAAGCGTGAAAAGACACGATCGTGGCCTGGTCTCGAACTATTTGTCCAACTTATCCCATAGCGATCTATTATCAGTTTCCTTTAAGGAAAATGCTTCTTTCCACTTTCCTGAAAATGCGAATCAGGTAATAATGATTTCCAACGGTACCGGTATCGCACCATTCATAGGCATGATCGAAAATAACCGAACAAAAATCCCAATCACACTGTATTGGGGTGGCCAAAATGAAAGTTCATGGAATCTTTACAGACCTGCTTTAGATCAGCTGGCGGACAAAGGTTATTTACATAAAGTCAGGACGACTTTTTCACGAGTAAAAGAAGGGCCTGGCTATGTTCAAGACATCATAAAGGCAGATGAGGATTTTATTGTAGATTGCTTATGTTCCGATGCCAACGTTCTGATCTGTGGATCGCTTAAAATGCAGCAGGGTGTTGAAGAAGTACTTAACAATATAACTACCAAAAATTTCAACCAATCAGTACAACACTTTAAAAATCTCGGGGTAATTAGGACGGACTGCTACTAAGGCATGCTTTCATCAGGAATTTCCCCATCAGAATGTACATACTTTTAAATGGAAGTTTGAATTTGTCAAAATCTATGGGCTCATATCTGTGCTGTTTAATTGGAAAGTAAATGAAATTACTAACACTTATTGCTACTTGCTTTGTTTCTCTCGCTGGGTATAGTCAGGGTAGAATTAATAGCTATTTCATTAACGGGTATAATTGTCAACAGGGCGGTGTTTGTAACGCCTATGGCGGAGGCTATAGACAAGGCCTGATTATTCAATTTGATGAATATAAATTAAAGTGGACAAAAAATATTTTTGAAGGGTTTACGGTATGTGACATTCGAAAAAAAACGGAATCCTACATTGTTGCGCTTTTAGATGAGCTATATGTTTATGCGGACCTTAAAAGCAAGAGTATCTATTACATTTATTTAGTAAACAATAAATATCAAACCTGGGGATACGGTCCTGACGACGCACTTGTTAATAAGCGTGTGAAATCAATGATCACGATGCTGGAAAATCATGCAACGCAGAAAGATGTAGTGCAGTTTTTGATAGGCCAAACAATTGAGAAACAGTAAGCGCGGAATGAGAAAATTACTATTGATTCACCTTTTAATTAGCACAACCTGTATTGCTCAGAATAAGGACAATGTAGCCTATAACGCTTACTTTGAATACGATCAGGAATATGAATTGCACAAAGAAAAGGGGGAGTATATCCTTTCTGTGGAATACAATAAAGACACTCTGAAATGGCAGGCAGATAAAAACTTTTCTACTACTACTTGTGTCATAGAAAAAATAACTGATAAGTACATTATTGCCTTATCTGAAGATTCTACCAAAGTATTTTACAATAGAGCAGACAAGCAATTATTCTATTTAACAAAGTGGGAAACTTCATTCACAGCCTATGGGCTGGGAAAAGGTTCATTTGGTATATGTGAGCTAGTGACTCATATGATCCGTTTAATCAATACCGGCCATTCAGAGGTCGATGTGATCACTTTTCTAAGTAAACAAGCTGAGTATGATTTTTAGCCTAAATCTTTTTCAGTTCCGCAAGTATCATGTCTAACTTATCTTAGGAACATCCCGAACAAATCAGACTCGTACCTGTTCCTTTATGATCATTGGATTCTCTTACTCAAATAGTTCTTGGCGCCGCTGTAGGTGAGGCTGTTTTAGGCAAAAAAGTGGGCAATAAAGCCATGCTCTATGGCGCAATTGCCGGTACCATCCCTGATCTGGACGTGTTAGCGTCTAATTTAACCGACACGACAAATGCGCTGGCTCTACACCGAGGATTTACACACTCTATTGTTTTCTCTGTAGTATTTGGATTGCTCAGCGGATGGCTGGTATCTCGCTTTGAAAAATACAAGGACATAAAAGGATGGACCCAGCTGTTTTTCTGGGCCTTTGTTACCCATCCGTTATTAGATGCGCACACTACGTGGGGCACACAGTTGTTTTGGCCGCTTGACGTGCGCTTAGCATTTCAGTCCGTATTTGTTATTGATCCGCTTTACACACTTCCTTTCCTGGTGTTTTTGATTCTTGCCATGACATGTAAGCGCATAGATCCCAAACGCCGGTTTTACAATACATTAGGTTTAGGCATAAGTTCCTTGTATTTAATCACGACCCTAGGATTAAAAGGTTATGCACACGCCCAATTCAAAGCTGCGTTGGAGGTCCAAAACATCTCATACACAGATGTCGATACCAGGCCGTCCCCTATGAATACCATTTTATGGAGTGCCAACGTGGACATTAAGGATGCGTACCTGCTGGGTAACTACTCTTTTTTCGATACGCAGCCCATTTCCTTCGAGGCCTATCCAAAAAACCATCATTTGTTGGGAAGGCTCATTGAAAACGAGCGTATCCAGCGTATGATTCATATTTCCAAAGGATGGTTCGTGATTACTAAGGAAGATGGAACGCTGTATTTTAATGATTTACGCTTTGGCTTGCTCACCTTCGGCGCTGGCTCGACAGACTTTGTCTTTAAATATAAAATCTCTGAAAGTGAGTCGGGTAGCGTCGAATTAACGGAAGTAGCTAAGGACCAACAAGACGGTAAAAAGCTGCTGGCTGAATTATGGGAGAGAGTAAAAGGGAATTAGGTAGTTAGATATTGAAATGCAGATCTTAGATAGGGGTCGAAAATAAATATAAATTTAGTGAAAGAGCTGAATTACAGAAGCTTCCTCTTATTGTAGGTTCTGATCAAGCGACCGAGCTCTTTGGTTTTAGCGCTTTTTATTACTCTAAGAATGATGCGATGCTTTGACTCAGGATGCAGTAATATATCGATCTTCAAGGCCTTAATCTCTCGTCGGTATTTTTGGGCGTTAAGCATACGTTAATCGTTGAACAGCTTTTCTTGCCCTCCTTTCTTTACTTCCAGGAGCTTTGGAAATGGTTTTAAATTATTTGAAACAGTGTTGAACTGAGGACCTTGCTTTTTTTTGGCAGCTGCGCCTTTATTTCTCCGTTTCCACCAAATTAAAAACCCACTAATGGGCAAAAAATAAAGCACAAATAAAGGCTACGAGTTTAGTAGGTAGTCCGTAGATACTCCCTACGTGCATCGCGTAATTTGAATGGCGCCACTTTTCACTTAACAACTTCTCGTCATGCCTGAACGACTCGTATTGCTTTCCTGTTTTAGGATCGTAGTGGTAGTAATCGCTGGTGGACCACCACGAGTCTGCGCTCTCATAAGCAATACCCGCTAAAATACGACCCTTTTCATTTTCAGAATAAGGAATCCCGAACGTGATCGTCCCCCAATCATGTCGTTTGTTTAAAACACTTTCATAGGCGATGTCCATTCCCATTAAATAGGTCAAACTATCGATTTGAGGCAGTTCTTTAAAGGAGAAAATTTCTTCCGGATCGTCTCCCATCAATTTAACAATTCCATCCCTCCACCAGGAATAAGACCAACCCAACCCTGTAGTTGCAAAAAATAACAGGAACAAGTAAGTATAAAACCCTCCGGCAGCATGCAAATCCCAGTTAATCCGCTTAAAGGGTGCTTTCCATTTTACTCGTAGGCGGCGTTTTAAAGAGCGAATGGTTTTTGGCCACCATAGTACCAACCCGCTGACCGCCATAAAAACCATAATTAAGCCGGCAACGCCGATGATGCCGGTTCCTAATTCGTACTCTAGCAGCAGTGTCTGATGTAAAAATCGTGACAGGGAAATCCAATCGGTTCGTTTATCAATATGTCCCGTAATTTCACCTGTGTACGGATTGACGAAAACCAGCAGGTAATGAGCAATGCCCGAGGGCCAGGTCCAACCGGGATTTTCGGACGCCTTATAGCTTTGCCACGCATAGTTTCTATCAGGGTCATTTTCAACGAATAAAAAGTTAAATTCTTTTCCCGGATAAGCATTTGTGACACGCCGATGCAGCTCGCTAACAGGAAGGGTATGTTCACCTTTCTCCTGGCAGTAAATGATATCCGAATAGTACCAATTCGTGAGCCCCTCCTGCCAAACAAAAATGGATGCACCCATCATGCTGATGCATATAATTAAACCTGACAAAAGACCTGCCCACAAATGAAGAAACCCAACAATTTTTTTTAGCCTCTTTTTCACTTGTTGATTTTTTTGAAAATAAAATGAAAAGGTTCCAAGGGGAATCTTTAAACGTTACAGCTTCGATCAAATTTTAATTGCCTTCTTTTAAATGCGAAAGACCTGAAAGGTTCCAAGTTAAGGTTTTCGAAACCTTTCAGATCGCTTGCCAATAGCTCCTCTACCAAAGCTTATCAATGGCCTGAAAATCATTGTTACCATTATGGACCGTTACTGTGGTCAATGCATTAATTCCATCCTGAATGAGTAATCCTCCCTGTTCTGTTGCCGAATTGAAGCCTGAAAAGTAGTTTTCACCTTCAACACTGCCCAGGAAAAAGCCCTGTTCGAAACCACTGCCATTGAATCCTGCAAAATCCGTCACATTTCCATTTACCAGATCTACAATGATCAGTTCAGGCGTTTGACCAAAGGAGGCAAATCTATCGCTGTATGCGTCCGGATGTTGATAATCAGCTTCATCTAAATAGCTTAAGACAAAATTTTGATCGTAGATGAAAAATTGACTCCTTAAAAAGGTGATATCCACTAAATCCGTTAAGTCAACGAGGAAATCCGGGTCAAAGCTACCGTCTGCATTAATTCTTAATACACCATATAGAACGCCTTGCCCTGTCAAATCAAAATAGGGTTCCCAGTAAGAATTGGCAAAATTTGGCACCATATAAAAAGCGCCATCTACGGGATCTTGCAGAAGTGCTGAATGATTGGCGATCATTCGATTATCACGATTGTATACAATAGAGCTGGCAACAGGGTCAAAAACAGCCATCATTGCCCCTGGTGGATTTGGAAACTCTGTTGTGCTATTCGGCGGAGGAAATACAATAGGCATCATGATTTTCCCATCAGAAGTAGCGTATATAACTTGTTCGGTATAAAAGCCGAAGCTCGCGCCTAAATCCGGTAAAGGATCTACCTCGTGTACAGTGATTATTTCCATTGTGGAAGGGTTCCATTCTACTACAAGACCTTCTGACAGAAAAGAAACAAAAGCTCGCGTTTCAGAAAAGAAAACATTGGGCGCATTCCCAGCTATTCCAGCTGAGGCGAGGCTCAATAAACCGGACACGGAAAATTCCAGAGTGGTGCGATCTACTTCCCACTTGGTAATAGTTGCCGCATCTCCATTCCAGGTCCATACGCCACTACCAAAAGTGAAAATGTTACCATTGAAACCTATTTCCACCGCACTTGCCTGATCGGTTTCAGCAGGGAGTTCTTCATTCACCTCCATATACCAGACCAGTCCCTGGGGCGTTCTCGTACGATAGCCTATCAACCACCCGGCTTCGGCCTCCTCAACCGACATTACTCCATCCTCTGAACCATCGTCGTCACATGATATCGTTCCAAAGGCCATTGTCGAGATCAGTAGTAGGGTTCCCCAAACCTGTCTTTTCTTTATTCGTTGTATTCGTTTTAAAAATTTCATTTTTATTTAGTGTTTGATAATTGTTTAATTGTCATCCACCTCGGCTTTGCATGGGTGGACATACCTGCCTATATGGAAGTGCGTCGTGCGAGGACGCACTTCCTAGCAGGCTTGCGTCTTTCGATTTTCTTTTATTTCACAGTTTTTTGTTTCATATACTCTTCGTTAAAATGGTTCCTGCATTCGCAGGAATGACGATACTATTAGTGCACAGCTTTTATTGATTTCATAGATTAGAATTGAATGGTAGATTTAATATAAAAAGCCCGGCCAGGTCGCTGCACCCCAAAAAGGTCGAATATCTTAGCGTTGAAAAGGTTTTGAACCTCCAGGGTTAGGGCGTTTTGGATTTTTTTGATAGGCATACGGTGCGTAAGGCCAACGTTATGACTGGTTTGATCAGGTACCTGGTCTTTAAATTGTTGCACTCCGGCGCTTTCCCAGCTTACAAAGAACGCGTGGACGTAGCGGGCATTCCAGAAAACCGATAGCCTATCTTGCTTTTTGAAGACATCCTCTCGTTTATATTCTGCTGCTCCATTACCAAAGAAATAGGGAGTATTTGGTATACGATCTCCTTCAAAATCCACAAAAGGTCCGGTTTCAGAAGTATTGAAATACCTTTGATAGGTAGTATTTGCCGAAATGGCGAGTCCTTTTATGAAGCCTTCCCACCTCCCACTGAGCTCCACACCTTGTGAGGTAGCGCTCCATACATTTTGAAAAGACCCAAAATCGTTTTGATCAACAAGTAAAAAGATCAAATCATCAATCCGGCGTAAAAAGAAGTTACCCTGAAATTGCCATAATGTAAGGGACTGTTTTTTATTGGAATATCGCCATTGGAGGTTTACATTATGGCTGCTCTCAGGACGTAATTCCGGATTTTGTACAATGAGTTGACCATCTCCGAAAATTTCATCCTGCCGTGGCAGTCGATAGGCAAACTCATAACTCAGCTTAGTAAATAAACGTGGAGACCAACTGAATTTCAATCCATTTCCTGCACCATAATTACTCACTGAGCGTTTATCAATTCTTGTTTCTGACACGCTTGGATCAAAAGCCTCAATGCGGATGTTCTGGCGGTAGTTTTTAACAAAGGCTGTATTTTCCAATCGCTTGTTTAGCCAGTGAGAGGTATATTCAATTCCCGTCACCAAATCGAACAAGCGCCTATCGTCCAACGCGCGATCATCATCACCTTCAATCAGCAATTCGTCGCCAGTACGGTAAGCATAGGTGGGAGCAATAGATAATTTCAGAACATGATCATCCGAAACGATGTAGTCCAACTGCTGACGTGCAAATAGACTTTCATTAATAGTGACCAGATGATTGGCCAATCCAAATTCACCCGGAGTAAATTCATTGCTACCACTTGGTTTGACCACTCTTTCACCAAGCCAATTGTACCTATACCGGCTGGTGTCAACGGATACTCGCGCGGTGTAATTGTAGCCGGTTTTAATATCCAGAGTAAGCTTATCACTCAGGGTTTTGGAATAAAATAAATTAATTCCTTTCGAATTACTCGTAAAAACAACATCTCCAAATGGATTGCCGAATACAATATTGTCAAAACCTAGAAGCGGAAGATCAACCAGGCCTGGAGATTGGCTGTTCTGCACTTCGTTGAAATAATCTCCATAATACCCTTCCAAACTAATTTGATCGGCCCATGATTTATCTCTTAACCCAACTATCAGATTAACACCGTGTGCATCATAAGCATCATGAAAACGCCTGGCTTCTGTAACCGTGGACTGGCCTGTTGGTGAACCGTCTTCATTTTCAATTTCCCTTCTTGCATCTATTTTATAGTTGTTATCCGTATAATCAAAAAATCCTCCAACCGCTGCAAAGAGACCGGCACGAGTGTTACTGTAGTTAACATTTGCAGTGACCCTGTGCGTATTGAACGAACCTACCTGGTAGGAGGCTGAGCCCGTGATGCCTTCATAAAATTCAGATGAGGCCAGGTTAACCGCCCCGCCCAGTGCATCTGCACCAAACTGAATGGGTACTACACCCTTATAGATCTCTACCCGATCAATCATATTTACCGGCACGTTGGCAATACCAAAGGCATAAGGCGTAAATTGAAGGGGAATATCGTTGTAGAAAAAACGGATCTGGTCACCAGAGAGTCCATTGAGAGAAAAACGGACACCGGAACCCAATCCTCCGCCACGTTGCACATTGACCCCCTCTGTCTTTGCCATGACTTCCCCGAGATCGGCGGACTTTAACTTTATCTCACGAGTCTCAATGACTTGAACGGCCTTAGCAGAAAGCTCTAACTTTTGAGCCTCCGACTCGGCGGTTACCACTACCTCATCCAATTCAGAAACCTCTTCTTGCAGGCGCAAATTAAGTCTTGTCTCCGCTGAGCTTATATCAATTGACCTCACTATTTTTTTAAATCCAATAGAAGATATCTCCAGTGTATAAGCGCCTCTCTTTATTACCTGGAAAGTGAACTCGCCTCGACCGTTGGTCACTGTACCCTTATTCGTGTTTTGAATTTTAACCGTAACGCCTGGGAGGGAGACACCTCGATGATCAGAAATTTTACCTAAAATGGTGTAATTCTTTTTGTTCTGACCATAAATGCCTGTCGCAAAACAGATTAGAATAGAAAGAGGAAGATATTTAGGGCTTGGCCGCATCAAAAAAAAATTTCGACAAAACTCTAGGCACGGTTGGCCTAAATCTCTCTTATTCCTTTAATAGGTAGCCGATTTTAACAATCGGCGAGGATTTTTTTGTGTGTACCAACATTTCAGGATTACCCTTATGGTATCCAGATGGCCATTAACCGACGGTTTGATTATGGTTTTGTTTCTGTACTGAGACGCATAATTATTAACTGGATAAGAAAGCAATAAATAACAATAAGCTGCTTTTGGAAGAGCTGTAGCATGGCTTAATAACTATTCTTAATGTTCGGATCAAATTCCCTTATTGAATGGAATGACTATCTATTTTCTTACCAAAACGATTTTAAAAAAATAGACAATCATGAAGCAGGTCACAAAATGTCGGCTTCTCAATTAAGCCACAACCAAATTTGATTCTGACTGTTTTTTCGCATGACGAAATTGGCTGGGCGTCAAACCCGTACACGCCTTAAACGCTCGATTAAACGGTCCAATAGAACTAAATCCTACATGGAAAGCGATCTCCAGAATGGACAATCCTTCATTACCGGGTTTTATCAACATTTCGGAGGCCTCATTAATCCTAAAGGAATTGATGAAGTCAGTAAAGTTTTTAAATCCGAGATCATGGATGATGGCATGCCTTACTTTGTACTCCTTTTCTTCAATGATTTCTGAAAGCTTAGCTATCGTAATGCCTTCTTGTAAGAAAAGTTTATCAAACGTCACTACGTCTGCTATCTTTTCTGATAGCGCAGGATCTTTCCGAAGATTATCCAAATTCTTTTTTCTAACTATACCTTCTTTCAAAGAAAAAGTGATAGTTAAAAAATAAATCATCAACACCACAATGGACAACCGTTGCAGAAAAAATAAATAAATAAGTTGATTTGGCTTTAACGCCAGTTCTGACATCAGTGAAATGACAATTACGCTGATCACGCCTAAGAGGAAAATTTTACGCTCCTTATTCTCGAATATATCCTTTTTAATGGTGTTGGATTGAAAGATGATAAGTATGGAATGCACCATAAACCCTAGCGATACAATATTTATAAATATGTCCGGATACTTCGGACTGGAATAACGATCCCATATGGCCAGTGCATAATTGCAGCACAGCAATAAAAAAAACAGCGAAAGTAAATACTTATTCTTGAGCCTTGGTTTTCCGGTCAACGCCCTGGTAAGCAGCCAACAGGCAAACGGTCCCAGGGAAGTGCCCCCATAAACTACCCAATGAAGTACCGTATATCTGATATTCAAATAACCGGTAAGTATTAGATGACTGACAAGACTTACCGAAAAAAACAGTATTTCGTTTATGTTCTTAACCGATTTTCTATTGAACCAGAGCAGATAGGTAGTCATCAATATTCCGGCTGCACACAGAAGATTGAGGGTTCTAAAGACATCTAGAAGCGACATATGAACTCCATTTAACTAATTTAATTTAACTAAACAAGATTGAAAAAGGTTTTTCAAAAAAGCAAAATCACTAGTAGTAGCTAGTACTTTAGCAGGTTTCCATCCTTTCTTATACAAGGCTCCCTCAGCAACGCGTTGGGGTAGTAAAGTAGGAATTCCGCTTTTAAAGCAAGTTCTTCTTGTTGTAGTTTCGAATCAACCGGCCCAGTTCTTTAGATTTAGCAGTCTTAATGGCTTTTAAAATAATACGATGCCGCGACTTCGGGTCAAGTAAGATAGCTACTTTTAAATCCTTGATCTCCTGATGGTATTTTTGAGTATTACCCACATCTCAATTTTGATCCTGTAGTATCTTTTCACGCTCTTCCGGCTTACTTTTCTTTGCTTTTAAAAGTGAGACGGCCGGTTTCGAATAGTTTGAAACTGCCTTTGGCCGCAAACCTTTTTTCCTTTTCGCACTTGCTTGTTTCTTCCACCAGATGATAAAGCCAGTGACAGGCAGACTTGCCGAAAAAAGGCTTAAGAAAAAAGCGATGGTTTTACCGACCACCCCTCCGATGGCTCCTGTATGAATGTCATAATTATAAGCGCGTACCTTTTCACCGTTGGATTTCTCTTCCCAGCTGGCACCCGTATGCAAGAGTTGTCCATTATATTGGTCAAACTGAAGAATGATGTCCTTTCTATTGTCCGTGTAATCAACAAAACTCCTGATGGTTCCTGTAGCATCCTGTGGGATGTTCAAATAAAATACCTTGGCTTCCGGATGGGTAACTCTCAAGTAATGATGTGCAGCATCTAACGGATGCATCGTAGCCATTGAAGCAGGGGTACAGAGCACTTCTAACTTTTCCTTTTTGATGGTTTTACCTCCATTGGCAATCCATTGCACCCCACTGTCAAACCAGTCAAAAGCCCAGACGAGCCCTGTTATGGCAATAAAAATGACGAGAAACGTGCTGTAAAAACCGACAATATTGTGCAGATCATAATTTTTACGTTTCCACTTCGTGTCTGAATTCCATCGAAACCAAGTATTTACCTTAAATGCTTTTTTGTTTTTTGGCCACCAAAGAATGAGACCAGTAATGAGCATGATGATGAAGATCATGGTTGCGGCACCAATGATTGGCTTACCGACTGTGGTATTCAAAAGTAGACTGTAATGTAGCTGCTCAATGAAAAAGAAAAACTCAAAGTCAGCGTTTCTTACTTTTAGTACGTTGGAAGTGAAGGGATCAATATAAAGCGTAAAAAACTCACGGGTATCCCAGTACCAAAAACCATTTTCAGCGTTTGTTTTGAATGCATAAAATTTTACGGAATGATTTTGTTCAGGATGAAGTCGTATATCTGTCACAGGCAGGTCGCTGGTCAGACTGTTCTTAGCAGCCTTAACAAGCTCACTTACCGGTTTAGAATCATTCTGTGCTGCATCAACATAATATATATCTGAATAGACAATGGATTTGATTTCCTCCTCAAAAACCAGGATACAACCTGTAATACATAATATGATCACCACTAGCCCGGATGTTAATCCGAGCCAGAGGTGAACCTGTCCAATTAGTTTTTTTAAGGTCATGAACCTTTTTTAGCATTATGTAGAACCGTCACAGCGAAATACTACGGATAGTTAGAAGAAATATTACTCTATAATGGCTAAGTCCAAGCCAGTATAAAATTGAATAGAAAAAGAATTGGGGTTATTTAGCATAACCCCATTCCCTAATATCTAGCTCTCGGTTTTTACCATAGTTGATGTAACCGTTGCATAGATCCCCCAACATGCTTAGTGAGTCGAGTTACACTGAAATCGTTCTCTATTTCCGCAACCCAAGATGTTTCAACATCATTCTCAAAAAAACCTACTACCGAGTATCTTGTTCCGTTAGTTGTATGACCAAAGCCAACGTAATTGAATTCGTCAAAATCGGTAAAAATTGAGACATTTCCTGTTACAACATTTACGGTTGCAACCGGCCAATCGGAGAAATCATCGAATATGGTAAATCGGTCATTAAAACTTTCACCAAATCGTGAGGTCGTACTATCAGCGTAAATAAATGGAATCAAGTCTCCTGAAGAAGGAACTTCGAAAGCTCTAGCAAATTGCGTTGGCAAGACACTTTTCAAGTTAAAACTGAAGTCTGTATCGAAATCTCCATTTTCATCGATTCTCAAAACATTGAGTTCGGCAGATACTCCGGACGGTATGTTATCCATATATTCCACCGCAAGCGAATGGCCCAAACCAGGATTTATGTAGATACTTCCATCTTCCCCTCGTACTAAAGATTCTGCCGACAGCAGTCTATCGTCTTGCTTGAACTCTACGGTATTTGTCCTGGTGTCCAAAACCGCTATTGGAAACCCATTTGGTCCATCATAATCGCAACATCCTGTTGGGAAATAGCTTATACCATATATGATTTTTTCGGTTTCTGGTATAAAAACAGGTTCATTAGTAAAATAAAATGCATTTACAGGCTCAGTAAAAGGGAAATCAAATTCTATTACCTGTGTAATTTCCATTACACTTGGGTTAAACTCCACAATTAAACCTTCTGCAATAAATGGTACATAAGCCTTGGTTTCCGATACGAATCTTATGTCCAGACCTATGTTCCCAGATATGCCCAATGATGCGAAACTGATTATGCCCTCAACGGAAAATTCAAGCGTGGTTCTATCCACGTCCCATTTCGTGATTGTCCCGGCATCATCGTTCCAGGAATAAGGGTGCTCACCAAAAGAAGTGATTCTTGAGCCAAATCCTAATTCTACAGCATTTGAGACATTGGTTTCATCAAGGATATTTTCGTTCGCCTCCATATAGTATAACCTTCCCTGTGGTGTTGAGGTAAAATATCCCGTGAGCCATGCAGAGGCTACTTCCTGACCACCAGAGGTCACATCTGTATTGTCATCATCACTACATGAGGTGATCCCAATGGACATAGCACCTATCAGGAATAGGGTAGCCCATTTATAATTTTTAATTGTCTTTTTCGAATTTAAGATTCTCATTTTTCTTATTTTGTAGTTAACAGTTTTTTAATTGTTGACCTGCCGCTACATTGAAATGCATCCTTGCCCGATGTATTTCAAGGCAGGTTTTTTTTGTTTTATCTCATTCTTGTTTCTTCATGTTATTTATTTGACCCAAGAAGGAGATCCCGGTATTGCTCATGCTTCACAAACCGGGATGACGGTTGGAATGTGGGGGGAGAGGCCGGAGTTACATTGATTTTTTATTCTTTTCATTATTGTTCTATTTAAAATTGGATGGTTGATTTTATATAAAATGCTCGGCCGGGTCGTTGAACCCCAAAAAGGTCAAAGACCTTGGCATTGGTCAGGTTTTGTACTTCCAGCGTGAGCGCGTTTTGTATATTTTTAATGTTCATGCGATGGGTCAAGCCAGCCACATGGGTGGTTTGGTTTGGTACTTCCAATTTGAATTGCTGCAATCCCGCACTTTCCCAGCCGACAAAAAAGGCTTTGACGAAGCGAACATTCCAGAAAATAGAGAGCCTGTCCTGTTTTTTGATGAGATCCAGGATCTCGTATTCTGCTGCACCGTTTGCGAACAGGTAAGGTGTGTTGGGAATACGATCGCCTTCGAACCTCTCAAATGGTCCCGATTCTGAGGTGTTGAGGTATTCCTGGTATGTTGTATTCGCAGAGAGGGAAAGACCTTTTATAACCTCATTCCATCGACCGCTTAGTTCAAAACCATGGGAAGTGGCGCTCCATACATTTTGAAATGAACCAAAATCATCCTGATTTACGAGAAGAAAGATCAGGTCATCAATCCTGCGCAAGAAGAAATCTCCTTGTAGCTGCCAATCATTGCTTGCACCTGTTTTGCTTGTGTAATTCCATTGCAGGTTCAAATTATGACTACTCTCTGGGCGAAGCTCCAGGTTTTCCCGGATGAGTTGACCATCTCCAAAAATCTCGTCTTGCCTAGGTAGACGATAGGCATACTCATAGCTTAACTTGGTAGAGAAGCGAGGTGACCATTTGTATTTGAGACCGTTCCCTGCGCCATAGTTGCTTACAGAGCGTTCTTCTAATGTTCCTTCTACCAATGGATCAATGGATTCAATACGTATTTTCTGTTGGTAGTTTTTTACAAAAGCAATATTTTGCAATCGCTCATTCAAAAAGTCAGCGGTATATTCTATGCCACTGACCAAATCGAAGAGAGAACCTTTATCCAATGCCGGATCGAATTCTCCTGCTACTAACAGATCATCAGCTGTTCGGTACTGGTAGGTGGGTGCTACAGCTAACTTGAAAGTGTGTTTATCTGAAAAGGTATACGTGAGTTGCTGACGGGCAAACCAACTCTCACTCTTCGTGATTAAGTGATCTGCCTCCTCAAATTCCCCCGGCTGATTTTGTACTCTTGCAACTTCTCCAAACCAGTTATATAGGTTTCGGCTGGTATCGATGGATACTCTTTCGTTGTAATTGTACCCGCCTTTTAAGTCCAGTTCCCATTTGGAGGACAGGTTCACATTATAGTGTAGGTTGGCTCCTTGTGAAACACTGGTAAATCTTAACTCTCCAAACGGACTGGCGGCCACTGCCTTGTCGATTCCCAAACTTGGCTGGTCAACAAGTCCGGGGGATTGGCTGTTTTGTATCTCATTGTCGTAATCGCCATAATAACCTTCCATGCTTAACACATTAGCCCATTTCCTATCTTTGACCCCGACCCTAAGGTTTACCCCAAAGGCTTGATAACCATCGTGAAAGCGTCTTACGCTTTCTTGTTTTAGCTGCCCTTGTTCGTTGGCTATTGCTACATCTATTTTATAATCGTTATCGGTATAATCGTAAAACCCTCCTGCTACTAGAAAAAGGCCTGTTTTATTATTTGCGTAATTCATGTTTCCGGTTACTCGATGGGTATTGAATGATCCGACCTGGTAAGAGACTGACCCAGCCAGCCCATTATAAATCTCAGGTGAAGCCAAATTAACTGCACCCCCTAAGGCATCTGCTCCGAACTGAATAGGTACCACCCCTTTATAAATTTCTACCCGATCAATAACGTTCACAGGCACATTGGCAATGCCAAAGGCATAGGGACTAAAATTGAGCGGGATACCATCGTAAAAAAACCGGATCTGATCACCAGAAAGCCCATTGAGCGCAAAACGGGTGTCGGATCCTAAACCACCTGCACGTTGCACGTTTACTCCTTCCGTTTGCGCCATTATCTGCCCCAGGTCAGCTGATTTGAGCTTTGCTTCCCTGGTTTCAATTACCTGTACGGATTTGGCGGAGAGTTCTAATTTCTGGGCTTCAGATTTGGCAACGATCACCACTTCATCTAGTTCTGAAGTGCTTTCTTTCAAAGTGATTGATCGTTTTACTTCCTGTCCTTTTTCGAAACGTAGTTGTAACGTTTGCTTTTCGTAGCCTAAACCGGAGACTTCTATCTGGTAGGTTCCTGGCGGGATGTCTTTTATGATATATTTCCCTTGAGCATCTGAAATAGCACCTGTGTTGGTTCCCATTAATTGAATGGTAATACCCGGAACACTCCGATGACTTTGGTCGTCAATGATCTCCCCTGAAAGATTAGCTGAGGTCTGTGACAAAGCGCTTTGGACACTCAACACGATCAATATGGCGCTGATTGCTTTGATGATTCCGTATTTGGAAATTGAGCGATTAATCTTATTGTTTTTGGATTGAAAAGTAACCTTCCAGTGAAGGCGGTTTTTGAGAAGAGATCTTATATCGATCTTCAACTATCAGTTCCGGGTTTTGACTATTGCCAATCAAATAATGGCTTTTTCTGGGTGTGAGCATAAAAGAGGTGTCACCAACATTGATTCTTTTCGGCGCTACCGAATTATTATAAAGCCTTAAAGATCCATCAAACTTTATCTTAAAATTGTTCCCTGGAAGGTTGCCTACGGCATCCTTATATCCAAAAATGAACAGGTGATCTGCAGTTGGATCTTCCGGTACCGGGCTCGCATTAACCGTTCCGGTAGAATACCTTCCACCAAAAAAGGCAATGAAAATGATGCA